>JANNDV010000333.1:0-2938 GCA_031387975.1 Acaryochloridaceae cyanobacterium OTE_75_metabat_521
ATTGCTTCTAGGCAATTCTCTAGGTTATTTAATTCACGATCCTTAGCAGAGGCACAGAGCAGGCTCGTTTATTTTTGGGTGATGGTTTTGTGATTGGTAAACAACGGTTTTTGCTGGCGTTTATTTTGCTCTTAATGGTAGGGGCAATAGTGGTAATCAACCAAATCCCCACCCGACTGGGGCTGGATTTGACAGGTGGTACGCAGTTAACGCTTCAGGTTAAGACAACAGATAAAGTCAAAGAAATTACCCCTAAGGTTTTGGAAGGGGTACAAAAGGTCGTTGAGGGTCGCATCAATGGGTTGGGCGTTTCGGAAGCACTGGTACAGACCTCTGGTAAAGATCAGCTTCTTGTTCAGCTTCCTGGCGTAAATGACCCCAAGCAGGCAGAACAGGTTTTGGGCGGCACCGCCCAACTGGAGTTTCGCAAGCAGAAGCCCGGAACCGATGGACTGCTCGGCGAAGCACTGCAAAAGCGAGCGTTTATTGATGTACAGCTCGCTGCGCTAGAGAAAGTGACTCCGAGGGACGAGAAGGCGATCGCCGCCCTTCAGCCTCAAATCAAGGCGATTCAGAAGGCGATTCTGGATCTTTACGAACCCTCAAAGTTGACGGGTTCAGACTTGACCGATGCCTTTGCTCAGCCCACCTCTGCAAGTTCAGATAGCTGGGCGATCGCCGTGCGGTTTGACGGTAAAGGCGGCGAGCTGTTCGCTGACCTAACTAAAGCCGTGGCAGGCACTAAACAAACCCTCGGTATTTTCTTAGATGATCGGCTCCTCAGCTATCCCAGCGTTTCAGCACAGTATGCCGCGACTGGGATTTCAGGGGGCAATGCCGAAATTTCTGGCAACTTTGACGCAAAGTCCGCTAACACCTTAGCCGTCCAGCTCCGAGGGGGAGCCTTACCCGTCCCTGTCGAAATTATTGAGAACCGCACCGTGGGGGCAACCCTGGGCAAAGACAGTATCCGCAGCAGTATTGTTGCAGCCGTTGCTGGACTCGTTTTAGTCTTTATTTTTATGGCGGTCTACTACCGCCTGCCGGGGGTCATTGCAGATATCTCCTTGGGCGTGTACGCGCTTTTAACCTATGCCGCCTTCGTTTTGATGGGCGTAACCCTAACCCTGCCTGGAATCGCAGGATTTATTCTGAGTATCGGGATGGCTGTGGATGCCAATGTGCTGATCTTTGAGCGCACCCGTGAAGAATTGCGGGCAGGCAAGACGCTGTACCGCTCTATAGAATCAGGGTTTAACCGAGCCTTTTCAAGTATCTTAGACAGCAACGTTACGACGCTGATTGCCTGCGGCGCGCTCTTTTGGCTCGGCTCTGGGTTGGTGAAGGGCTTTGCCTTAACGCTTGCGCTAGGCGTCATGATTAGTATGTTTACCGCCATCACCTGTAGCAGAACGCTGCTCTTTATTGCCATTAGCGCCCCTCAATTTCGCAAACCACAGCTCTATATTCCCCAAAAGCCGGAGGTGGCTCAATGAAGTTAGTCTTGAGCAAGCAGCGCACTTTGTGGTGGACGGTATCAGTTGGGGTAATCCTGGCAGGCATTGCGGCGATGGTCATCTCCTTGATGCAGTTTGGTGCGCCTTTGCGACCCAGCCTAGATTTTGTGGGTGGAACCAGACTTCAGTTTGAGCGCAACTGCCAGCAGGCATCAGACTGCGCAGCCCCAATTGATACTGCCGTTGTGCGCGATATTTTGACGGCGCAAGGGCTAGGCGATAGCAGCATCCAAGTTTTGGGTGAAAAGCAGCAGGCCATCTCAGTACGAACCAAAACCCTAGGGTTCGAGGAGCGCGGTAAGGTTGAAGCAGCACTCAATGAAAAGATAGGCCCTTTTGACATTAAAAAGAGTCAGATTGATACCGTAGGGCCAACCCTTGGTCGTCAGCTCTTGACCTCTGGTTTGCTGGCGCTGCTGGTTTCCTTTGGCGGTATTGCCCTGTATTTAAGCATTAGGTATCAGTTTGACTATGCATTTTGGGGCATCGTCGCGCTCTTTCACGATATCTTGATCACGGTCGGCATTTTCTCCATTCTGGGTTTAGTCTTTGGGCTGGAAGCAGACAGCTTATTTATTGTGGCGCTGTTGACCATTACGGGGTTTTCAATTAACGACACAGTCGTTATTTATGACCGTGTGCGCGAAAATACTAAGCCTGGTGAACCTATTGCTGAAACGGTAGATATTGCGGTTAATCAGACTCTTGGACGTTCCATCAATACAACTTTGACGGTCTTGTTGCCGCTTGTCTCAATTTTTATATTTGGGGGTGCAACACTCAAGTATTTTGCCCTAACCCTCATTATTGGCTTTGCTGCGGGGGCTTACTCCAGCATTTTTATTGCCAGCACTCTGCTGGTGTGGTGGCGTGAGCTTGCCCAAGCCAAAGCATCATCTAAAGAATCAACCGCGTTGTCGGAGTAGTAGAAAGCTCGGATGACCCATCAAACATTGCAAAAAATGCAGGATCCTCAACCTATCTCTTTGGTTAATACTTCATCCAATCATCAGCAGCCAGAAGACCTGCAAAGGCTGCTCCAACTAATGACCTACGGACGCTGGATCATTGTATTGACACTATGGCTGACGGTGGGGCTAATTAGCCTATGGCAGTTTCGCTATAGAATTCAGCTTCTCATAGATTCCTTTACCTGGGTTGCGCTCAGGTATGGCTTGGCCTATCACCAAGGCGCTGCCTTTGGGCTATCGCTTTGCTTTGGCATGACGATTGCGGTGCTGGGATGGCAAAGCCGTACGCTTCTCTTTGGCCTTTCCAAACCAGAGCAGCTCCGCCTACAGCAGCAGGCGGTACGCATCCGTCAGCAGGGGCCGACTCATCCGCTATGGCGTTGGGTTTGCGGTGAACAAAAGCGATTCTAGTCCGGTGGGGACGGGCAAAATTAGAAATAGCATCAACCC
>JANNDV010000334.1:0-2570 GCA_031387975.1 Acaryochloridaceae cyanobacterium OTE_75_metabat_521
GTAAATGACCCCAAGCAGGCAGAACAGGTTTTAGGCGGCACCGCTCAACTTGAGTTCCGCAAACAGAAGGCGGGAACCGATGGACTGCTCGGTGAAGCACTGCAAAGACGAGCCTTTATTGATGTACAGCTCACTGCACTAGAGAAAGTAACTCCGAGGGACGAGAAGGCGATTGCTGCCCTTCAGCCTCAAATTAAGGCTATGCAGAAGACCATTCTGGATCTTTATGAACCCTCAAAGCTGACAGGTTCAGATTTGACCGATGCCTTTGCTCAGCCCACCTCCGCGAGTTCGGATAGCTGGGCGATCGCCGTGCGGTTTGATGGCAAAGGCGGCGAACTGTTTGCTGACTTAACCAAAGCCATTGCAGGCACCAAACAAACCCTCGGCATTTTCTTGGATGACCGACTCCTGAGCTATCCTGGCGTTTCGGCTCAGTATGCCGCGACGGGGATTTCTGGAGGTAATGCCGAAATTTCTGGAAACTTTGACGCAAAGTCAGCCAATACCTTAGCCGTCCAGCTCCGAGGAGGAGCCTTACCCGTCCCCGTCGAAATTATCGAGAACCGCACCGTTGGGGCAACCCTTGGCAAAGACAGCATCCGCAGCAGCATTTTTGCAGCCATTGGCGGTCTGGTTTTAGTCTTCATTTTTATGGGAATTTACTATCGCCTGCCAGGGGTTATTGCAGACATATCTCTAGCTGTTTACGCGCTTTTGACCTACGCCACCTTTGTTCTCATGGGCGTAACCCTAACCCTGCCTGGAATTGCCGGATTTATTCTGAGCATTGGGATGGCAGTGGATGCCAATGTGCTGATCTTTGAGCGTACTCGTGAAGAATTGAGGGCAGGTAAGACGCTATACCGCTCCATAGAATCAGGGTTTAATCGAGCATTTTCAAGTATCTTAGACAGCAACGTTACGACGCTGATTGCCTGTGGCGCGCTATTTTGGCTCGGCTCTGGGTTGGTGAAAGGCTTTGCCTTAACGCTGGCATTAGGCGTCATGATTAGCATGTTTACCGCCATCACCTGTAGCAGAACGCTGCTCTTTATTGCCATTAGCGCCCCTCAATTTCGCAAACCGCAGCTCTACGTTCCCCAAAAGCCGGAGGTGGCTCAATGAAGTTAGTCTTGAGCAAGCAGCGCACCTTATGGTGGTCAGTGTCGTTCGGGGTCATCCTGGCAGGCATTGCGGCAATGGTCATTTCTTTTATGCAGTTTGGTGCGCCATTGCGACCCAGCCTAGATTTTGTGGGCGGAACCAGACTTCAGTTTGAGCGCAACTGTCAGCAGGCATCAGACTGCGCAGCCCCAATTGATACTGCCGTTGTGCGCGATATTTTGACAGCGCAAGGGCTAGGTGATAGCAGCATCCAAGTGTTGGGTGAAAAGCAGCAGGCCATTTCAGTACGAACCAAAACCCTGGGTTTTGAGGAGCGTGGAAAGGTTGAAGCAGCGCTCAATCAAAAGATAGGCCCATTTGATATTAAAAAGAGTCAGATTGACACTGTAGGTCCAACCCTCGGTCGGCAGCTCTTAACCTCTGGTTTGCTGGCGCTACTCGTCTCCTTTGGGGGGATTGCGCTGTATTTGAGCATCCGATATCAGTTTGACTATGCGTTTTGGGGCATCGTCGCGCTGTTTCACGATATTTTGATCACGGTTGGAATTTATTCCATGCTGGGTCTGGTATTTGGCATTGAAGCAGACAGCTTATTTATTGTGGCGCTGTTGACCATTACGGGTTTTTCAATTAACGACACAGTCGTCATCTATGACCGTGTGCGAGAAAACGTTAAGCCTGGTGAACCCATTTCTGAAACAGTAGATATTGCAGTCAACCAGACCCTTGGACGCTCCATCAACACCACATTAACCGTCTTGTTGCCGCTTGTCTCAATTTTTATATTTGGGGGTGCAACGCTCAAGTACTTTGCCCTAGCCCTCATTATTGGCTTTTTAGCGGGGGCTTACTCCAGCATTTTTATTGCCAGCACTCTGCTGGTGTGGTGGCGTGAATTCACCCAAGCAAGAGCAAAATCTAAAGAAACGACAGCGTTGTCGGAGTAGTAGAACGCTCAGATGACCCATTAAATATTTCAAAAAATGCAGGATCCTCAACAAATCTATCTCGCTAACGCCCCATTTAGCCAGCAGCAGCCAGAAGACCTGCAAAGGCTGATCCGATTGATGGCCTATGGGCGCTGGATAGTTGTACTGACCCTATGGCTGACCGTGGGGTTAATCAGCTTATGGCAGTTGCGCTTTAGAATTCAACTTTTGATTGATTCTTTTACCTGGGTTGCAGTCAGATATGGCTTGGCCTATCATCAAGGCGCTGCCTTTGGGCTATCTCTTTGCCTTGGCATGACCATTGCGGTACTGGGATGGCACAGCCGTACACTTCTGTTTGGTCTTTCTAAGCCAGAGCAGCTCCGCCTACAGCAGCAGGCGGTACGCATCCGTCAGCAGGGGCCGACTCATCCGCTATGGCGTTGGGTTTGCGGTGAACAAAAGCGATTCTAGTCCGGTGGGGACGGGCAAAATTAGAAATAGCATCAACCC
>JANNDV010000001.1:0-30002 GCA_031387975.1 Acaryochloridaceae cyanobacterium OTE_75_metabat_521
CAGAGCACCTGCTCGATTAATCTTTATATCAGTCGCGCTGACTTGCCACCGAAGCCCTCAAGACTTACTGTATCAAACAGAAGATTGATTACATTGGAGTGGCTTGGTTAAGTTATGACTGCAAGTCTTATGAATGAGCTAGTAGCCCCAAAGCTGAGTTCTCTTCTTTTTAAGCACTGTGTTTATTCGACGAAACAGGCTTTATATGGGACTCACTTGAAGTCAATTTAATTCAAAATCCTTAAGGTTTTAGCTACTTAACTCATAAGACTCAAGAACTATGCAAATTCTAGAAACACCCTTACCCGGCGTACTGCTGATTGAGCCGCGCGTATTCAATGACGATCGCGGGTTCTTTTTTGAGTCCTATAGTGAAAAACGCGCCTGGGATGCAGGCTTGCAGGTCAAGTTTGTGCAGGATAACCATTCTTTTTCTAAGCAAGGAACCCTGAGAGGGCTGCACTATCAGCTCCAAAACTCTCAGGGGAAACTGGTGCGGGTTGCAACGGGCGAAGTCTTTGATGTTGCGGTCGATATCCGTCAAGGCTCTCCTACCTTTGGGCAATGGTATGGCGCACTTCTCTCTGCTGAAAATCGACGGCAGCTTTATGTGCCGCCCATGTTTGCCCACGGTTTTTGTGTCCTGAGCGAAACTGCTGATTTTTTATACAAATGCACCGCCTTCTATACCCCTGGAGATGAGTACAGCATTCGTTGGGATGACCCAGATATTGGAATTAATTGGCAGATCGAAAATCCGATCTTGGCTGCCAAAGATGCGATCGCCCCACTTCTCAAAGACGCAGCCCACCAGCTCCCAACCTATCAAGAGCCATAAGGCTTGCATGGGGTAGGCTGCTACTGCTGCTTTTCGCCCATTATTTTATAAAGATTGGGTGAAACTCTGGCAGTGTTCCGGTGCGGTTAATTGGCCAAAACCGAAATGAAGCGCGACCTACCACGTCATCTTTGCTGACGAGTCCCCAGCAGCGACCGTCATAGCTATTGTTGCGGTTGTCTCCCAACACTAAAATGCTGTCTTTAGGAATTGTGACGGGCTTTGCTAAAAAGGGCGGTGGGGTTGCCTGTTCCCTGTTGTTCGTCTGAGGCGTGCCACAGGCTTCAATTAGGGTTGGATCCCCATTTGCAACATAAGATTCTGACAGGCGCTGATCGTTGACGTAAACGCCGCCGCTTTTGATTTCAACGCGATCGCCAGGGGTTCCAATGACTCGTTTAATGAAGGCATCATGGAATCCTTGTGCTTTCAATTCCTTTGTGGGGTTAAAAACCACCACATCCCCTCGTTCTGGCGCGCGGAAATAGTAGCTAATTTTTTCAATAATGAGGCGATCATTCACCTGAAGCGTCGGCTCCATCGAGCCAGAAGGAATGTAGCGAGCCTCAGCCACATAGGTACGGATGCCAAACGCGAGCAGTAGACTTAGCCCAACGGTCTTAGCTGCCTCTAGCCACCAAGATTCTTCCTGAGATGATTTCGCCATAGATTTCGTTCAATCAGCCTTACGTCACTACAAACAGGTTGCCCAATGGGGCATTTTAAGCGCCATTTTAAGTGCTATTTTAAGCGCCGCTTTTAAATGCCGTTCATTAAACATAGCGCGATCGCCCAATCTCTTGAGTCAAAGACTGGCAATAACCGCATCCGCTGAATCCCAAAGACGGGGATGTTTAGGCCTCAGTTCCTGGCATGGGAATTCACGCTTAACGCTTTCAACGCAAGATTCTGCAAAAATAGAAAACAGCAGGACTCTTAGGAACTACATTCCCATGCCGGACAATCTTCGCAGCCAAGCCATTACCCAAGGAATTCAGCGATCGCCCAATCGCGCCATGCTGCGCGCAGTCGGCTTTGGGGATGCTGATTTTACCAAACCCATCGTGGGTCTTGCCAATGGATTTAGCACCATTACGCCCTGCAATATGGGCATAGATTCCCTTGCCACCCGTGCCGAAGCAGGACTGAGAACCGCCGGAGCCATGCCCCAAAAGTTTGGCACCATCACCATCAGCGACGGTATTTCCATGGGCACTGAGGGAATGAAATATTCCTTGGTGTCCCGTGAGGTGATTGCAGACTCCATTGAGACGGTGTGTAACGGACAGAGCCTCGATGGCGTGCTGGCGATCGGTGGCTGCGATAAAAATATGCCCGGTGCCATGATTGCCATGGCGCGTCTTAATATTCCGGCGATTTTTGTCTATGGCGGCACCATTAAGCCAGGCCATTACGACGGCAAAGATCTCACAGTGGTTAGCTCCTTTGAAGCCGTGGGACAACACAGCGCAGGCCGCATTGACGAAGCCGAGCTGACCGCAATTGAGCGCAATGCTTGTCCAGGGGCTGGCTCTTGCGGCGGCATGTTTACCGCCAACACCATGTCTTCTGCCTTTGAAGCCATGGGGATGAGCCTCATGTATTCCTCCACGATGGCAGCGGAAGACCCAGAGAAAGCAGATAGCGCCGAAAAGTCTGCCTTTGCGTTAGTCGAGGCCATTCGCAAACAAATTTTGCCCAGCCAAATCCTCACGCGCAAAGCCTTTGAAAATGCGATCGCCGTCATTATGGCGGTGGGTGGCTCCACCAATTCGGTGCTGCATTTATTGGCGATCGCCCATGCCATTGGCGTAGAGCTAATCTTGGACGATTTTGAAATCATTCGCGCTAAGGTTCCGGTGCTGTGTGACCTGAAGCCTTCCGGTCGCTACGTCGCCACCGACCTCCACAAAGCAGGCGGCATTCCTCAGGTCATGAAAATGCTGCTGGCGCATGGACTCCTCCACGGCGATGCCCTCACCATTACAGGGCAAACGGTCGCCGAGCTACTGGCAGAGATTCCCGAAGCGCCTAGAGCAGATCAGGACGTGATTCGACCTTGGGATAACCCTATGTACGCCCAAGGCCATCTCGCCATTTTGAAGGGCAACCTCGCCACCGAAGGGGCAGTCGCTAAAATCACAGGGGTCAAAAAGCCCATCATTACAGGCCCTGCCCGCGTCTTTGAATCTGAAGAAGAATGCTTAGCGGCAATTCTAGACAAAAAAATCCAGGCCGGAGATGTCATCGTAATTCGCTATGAAGGCCCTAAAGGCGGCCCTGGCATGCGAGAAATGCTGGCTCCCACCTCCGCCATCATTGGGGCTGGCCTAGGGGATTCTGTGGGACTCATCACCGACGGGCGCTTCTCTGGCGGCACCTATGGCATGGTGGTGGGTCATGTAGCACCAGAGGCCGCAGTGGGAGGGGCGATCGCCCTCGTCCAAGAAGGCGACACTATCACCATTGATGCCCCTGCGCGTCAGCTAGCGCTGCAAATCTCTGATGCAGAACTGGCTCAACGCCGAGCCAACTGGCAGCCGCGCACCCCGCGCTACACCCAAGGCGTATTGGCAAAATATGCCAAGCTGGTGGCCTCTAGTAGCGTAGGTGCAGTCACAGACCTCAACCTCTAGCAGCAGACGTTTCTACGACGTCTTACGGCGCACTGGGTCGCTGGAACTTAGATGCAGGGGTAAATTCCATCACAGGCTGCCCCTGCATTGCACGGCTCATGAAATCACGCCAAATCGGAGCCATGATGCCACCCCCAGTCACCCCCCGCCCTAGAGGACTGTAATTGTCGTTTCCAGCCCACACCACTGCCGCAAGCTGAGGCACAAATCCTGCAAACCAAATATCTCGTTCTGAGGATGTTGTCCCCGTTTTTCCGCCTGCGGGGCGGCCAAAGTAGGCAGCCTTCCCCGTTCCACCGTTTACGACAGCCTGCATAGCGTCTACCAAAGATGCCGTTGCCCATGGGTCAAGCACCAGCTTGCGCTGAGGGGTATTGTTCAACATCACTCGTCCCGCCCCATCTGTTACCTGAAGAACGGCCGTTGGATCTGACTGCCATCCATTGTTGGCAAACGTGGCATAGGCTGAAGCCATCTCTAAGGGGGTCAGGTCTACCGCACCCAGGGGGAGTGAAATCACAGGGGCGATCGGGCTTTTTATGCCCAAAACGCGGCAAATATCAATCACCTTCTCAAGACCTACATTTTGCCCCAGCACAACCGCCGGAATATTTCGAGATTGCGCCAAAGCCTGACGAACCGTCATGCCACCCGCAAAGGTACGGTCATAGTTTTGGGGCGCATAGCGCTCGCCACTCCCATCATCGTAGCTTACGGGGCTGTCGTTAATGATGGAATCTGGCGTGTACTTTCCAGAGGCAAAGGCCGCATAAAACACAAAGGGCTTAAAGGACGATCCGGGCTGACGCTGAGCTTGAGTGACTCGGTTAAAAGAGGTTTTGTTGCTGTCTACCCCACCCACAATGGCCTTAATAAAGTGAGTGCGCGGGTCAACTGCCACCAACGCAAGCTGATCTGCTTGACCTTGAAGCACCCCGCTCCCATAGCGCACAGAATCCTCTGCAAGCTGCTGAAGTTTCCAGTCCACCGTAGACTGCACCCGCATTCCCCCACGCTGTACGGCTTCTTTGCCAAATTTATCTGTTAGTTCTTTGACCACTGTATTGGTCACAAAGGGGGACGTGCTTTTCTGAAAAGAGGTGACACGCCCAAACTTGAGCGGCTGGGCTTTAGTTGCCTCAGCTTCTTCGGGCGAAATCCAGTTAAGCGCAACCATCCGATCTAGCACGATAGTCTGTTGACGCTTCGCGGCTTTGAAATCAAAAAATGGGCTGTACTGCTCTGGCGCTTTAATAATGCCTGCCATTAAGGCAGCTTCTGCCAAGTTTAGGTCTGCCGCAGATTTATTAAAATAGCTGAAGGCGGCGGTTTCGGCTCCGTAGGTGTTGTGTCCCCAATAAATTTGGTTGAGGTACATCTCTAAGACTTCGTCTTTTTTGAAGAGCTTCTCAACCCGCATCGCTAAGACGGCTTCTGTGATCTTGCGGCTAATTTGCTCACGGGGGGTTAAAAACAGATTTTTGACCAGCTGCTGCGTGAGAGTTGACGCCCCTTCGACGGTGCGCCCCTGTTTTAAGTTAACGAGGGTTGCTCGGATAATCCCAACGGGGTTAACCCCTGAGTGTTGGTAAAAGTTGCTGTCTTCAATGGCAAGCACGGCAAGCTTGAGTTTCGGCGAAATTTTATCGAGGGGCACCACTTCTCGGTTTTCTTCGCCGTGAAGGCTGGCTAAGACTTTGCCGTTGATGTCGTAGATGTAGGTTGTTTCGCTGGGAACATAGCCCTTGAGCGATCGCACATCTGGCAAATTTCGGTAGCTCATGGCAAGGCCCACTAAAACCCCCGCCAAGGCCGTAACCCCCAACATTGAGGTTACGAGAACGGTAGAGCCAGCCACCTTGATCGTAGAAGGCCAAAAGCCATCTTGGGCATTGGAAGGGTTTAAAGATCTTTGGCGAATTGCTTTAGTGGACACTGCTGCTGTAATTCCTGTATGCAGAACCGATGACGATGCTTAATCGAAGCCCAGATCCCCGCAAAACGATTAAACCATATCATCAAAAACAGTTCATACTGCCTTCGGGCACAAAATCATCTGTGACACAGCTTAGTCTGATTTACGCCCCCTGAACATCGCGGCATCTGCTGGCTTGATTGACAAGGACGCTCAAACGAGTGATTCAAACGAGTGAACTGATAAACTTTAGTATCAGGCTTTTATTGGCTTCTGTCACTTTCACCTCTGGTTTAACAGATTTTTCCATGATGTATTCTTGGTCCTCCGCCCTACAGCGTGGCGTTAGCGACATTTTTCCTGATCTTCCCAACTCTACAGACCCAGCCGAAAACATTGCGGCACGGCTTCAGCAGGCCAGTGCCCCCCTCAGAATTAAGTTTGGCATTGACCCGACAGGGTCAGACGTGCATTTGGGGCATAGCATCCCCATTCGTAAGCTGCGTGCTTTTCAAGATCAGGGACACACCGCCGTACTCATTTTTGGTGATTTTACGGCTCGCATTGGCGACCCTACCGGAAAGTCAGAGGTGCGGCGACAGCTCAGCGAGGCAGATGTGGCAGCCAATGTCAAAACCTACATCGAGCAAATTCGCCCGATTCTAGACTTTGAAACCCCAGGGCGACTAGAGATTCGGCATAACTCTGAGTGGTTAGCTCAGCTTGATTTGTCTGAAATTTTGCAGCTATTAACCACGATGACCGTCGGGCAAATGTTAGCAAAAGAAGGATTTTCAGATCGATACGGTAAGGGAAATCCGATTTTTCTCCATGAGTTTTTATATCCGTTGATGCAGGGCTATGACTCTGTGGCGGTTCAGGCCGATGTTGAAATTGGCGGAACCGATCAAAAGTTTAATATTGCTGTAGGACGCGATCTTCAGCGTGTATTTGGTCAAAAACCTCAGTTTGGGTTGTTAATGCCCATCTTGCTGGGTACCGATGGCGTTCAAAAAATGTCTAAGTCTCTCAACAATTACGTTGGATTGGCAGAAAACCCGGTAAGTTTATACTCTAAACTAGAGAAAATATCCGATTCAAGTATTGAACAATACTTCGAGTTGCTGACAGACCTACCGCTGGATGCACTACCGGAAGCGCCTCGCGATCGCCAAAAGCTTTTGGCTTTAGACATTGTGGGTCAGTTTCATGGGAAAGAGGCTGCCCAGCAGACGCAAGCCTCGGTCATCGCCATGGTTAAAGACGGGAAAGCGGTCGATACGGAACTGGTTCCTGAGTTTTCTTTAACTCAAATCCAATTTCCGGTTAAACTGTTTTACTTGCTTAGTTTTTGTGGGCTGTGCTCAACGAGTAGCGATGCTCGACGTCAAATTCAGGGGGGGGCTGTGAAGTTAGATGGTGAAAAAATTTCCGAAGTGGATTGGACTGCGGTAACACCAGAACAGCTAGAGGCACGAGTCCTTCAGGTTGGCAAAAAGAAGTTTGTGCGTTTTGTTTCTGCCTAAAATCTTTCTGCTGCCTAGAGCCTACCGTTTTTAAGGCGCAGCGTCTTGGTTGACGGAAATTTACAGATTTCGCCAAATATCCGTATTTTCATGGATGTAAAAAATAAGTTTATTCGTCATGATCCAGTTTTACTCCTTGGCTCTCCGAAATCCTCGATATAGTGACAGTAGTTTCTGTAGCGCTTTGATTTTGGGCATACTTTGCGTGGAGGGAGATACCTCAAAGAGGCTGTGCAAATGACGACAGTGATGGTTGTAGATGATAGCCCGACGATTCGGGCGATGTTGGTCAATTTATTGAGCCAGCATGGATTAACGGTGATTGAAGCGGAAGATGGGCTAGTTGCAAAACAGCTCTTAAAAGACAGCCGACCAGATTTGGTTATCACAGATGTTGTGATGCCCAATATGAACGGTTATGAACTTTGCCGCTGGGTTAAAAATGAACTTCAGGGTGTACCTGTCATTTTGTGCTCGACCAAAAGTGAGGCGTTTGATCGTCACTGGGCAATGAAGCAGGGGGGTGATGCCTACATCATCAAACCCTTCAACCCAGATGAAATGATGACGGCAATCCGATCTTTATTGCAGGGCGTTAAGCCATAAGCCCTCATCAGTCTGGAAGCGTATGGGAACGGAGATCGAGCGTAAATTTTTAGTTAAAAGCGACGCTTGGCGTTCCCTAGGGGTTGGAAAGCCCTACCGTCAAGGATATGTTTTCAAGTCTACTGGCGTTACGGTTAGGGTGAGAATTGCTGGCACTCAAGGCTATCTCACGCTTAAAGGGAAGGCAGAGAACTACGCTCGGCCCGAATTTGAGTATGAAATTCCGGTAAATGATGCGCAAGAGATGCTGGAGCTATGGTGCCATCCCCGGATTGTAGAGAAAATTCGATACCGCATTCCTTGTGGCGATCTGGTTTGGGAAGTGGATGAGTTTCAGGGCTTTAACCAAGGGCTGATTTTGGCGGAGGTTGAGCTAAGTGCAGCCAATCAGGTAATCGATTTACCCGATTGGGTTGGGCAGGAGGTTTCTGAACAAGACCGTTATTACAACTCTAGTTTGGCGCTGCATCCCTATTCTTTATGGGCGACTGACGAATCATGATGATTGCACAATAACCCTCTCCCCCAGTCCCTCTCCCAGAACGGGCGAGGGGAGCCGGAATTAGCCCTTCTCCCACAAGAGGAGAAGGGTAAAGCCTTTGGCTATAAGAAAGGGATGAGGGGGCTAAGATGGATGCAAGAGATCTTCTATTGATGAGTGCGGATAGGTGTAGGCTAAAGCCTATCTGCCAAAAGACAGCGCATTTCGTTAAGATGGCGATTGTTTCGTTGGCTATTCTCTTAAACATTTAAATCCCATGTCAGGGTCACGCTTGTGTCATCAAGGCCACTCTAATCCCCTTGCAAGCCGCTATTGTAATCAGTGCGGTGTGCCTTTGATGGGGGCGAATGACCTGATTGAGAAGGTGGTGGGCGATCGCTATCGAATTGTGCGAGATATTGGTCACGGCGGTTTTGGGCAGACCTACCTAGCAGAAGATATCAATCGCTTTAATGAGCGCTGTGTCCTAAAAGAGCTGGCTCCCGCTGCGGAAAACCAGGACAGCTTAGAAAAGGCAAAAGAGCTGTTTGCCCGTGAAGCTGAGGTGCTGTACAAGCTTCAGCACCCGCAAATTCCAAAATTTCGAGAGTGGTTTACTGAGCCGACGCGGCAGTCAATGTTTTTGGTGCAGGACTACGCCGAGGGACCGACCTACCAAGAGATTTTGCGAGATCGCGCTCGGCAGAACCAAACCTTTGCTGAGTCTGAAGTGGTGACGCTGCTGCTTCAGCTATTGCCTGTGCTGAGCTACATTCACGCTTGCGGCGTGATTCACCGTGATTTATCGCCCGATAATTTGATTTGCCGAAATAGCGATCGCCTCCCTGTGTTGATTGACTTTGGCGGCGTCAAAGAAGTTACGGCTAGTGTGTCAACGATACACAGCAATCATTCGACAAATACTGCTCAAGATAGCGTAACTCTCATTGGCAAACCAGGCTATTCGCCTGAAGAACAAATGCGGCGAGGGCAGGTTTCTGCGGCGAGCGACCTTTATGCCTTGGGCGTTACGGCGCTGGTGCTGCTGATTGGCAAAGATCCGGCTGATTTTTATGATGCCTTTCATCTTGCCTTTGACTGGCGAGGCCAGGTCAACGTCAGCCCTGGGCTAGCCGTCATTCTCGATAAAATGGTCGCCCATCGCGTGACAAACCGCTACACAGACACCCAGCAGGTTTTGCAAGATCTACAGGCGCTCGTCAGTCAGAAGCCGCCGTCGCCTCTCGATGGGGTTGCCCCCCCGCAGCAGACCTGGGCAGCCATGCAGTCAACCTCTCATGACGGTTCTGATGCCGTAAGCACTTTTAAAACCCAGGTCGTTTCGCCGCCCTTTGGGACTGCTGTTGCCACGGCGGTAGCGGCTTCGCCCTCTATAGAGCGGATAGAGCCTGCTCCTATTGCAGGTGGGGTGCAGGGTGCTTCAGGGTGGATCTGGAAGCAGGTTACGGTGCTGGGGCGAAGTTTGTTGGTGCTGATTCTGCTGCTGGGTGCTGGCGCACTCGGATGGATCGCCGTTCGCGGGTGGCTTCAGTCTCAATCTCTCCAGCCGCCACCTTCTTCTGCCCCCTCCGCAGCGGTATCTCCCCCCTCTGTGCAGCAAACTCAGGCGTATTCTGCTGCTGAACGCCAGCGTAAAGCACAGCTCATTAGTCGGCTAGAGCGTTTAGGCGTTTCGTCTAATTTCTTTTACCGTTTGGTGAATGAAGCCTATGTTCTGCAATACCCTGACCAGCGGGGACGGCTTTTAGGCAATGGCCCCGAAGATGAGGCGTTACGCGCCAATTGGGATCAGGTGGGATCTCAGGTCCTGGATGCCATTGAGCCATTGCGCCCTGCGGCTCGAGATCGCCTAGGCCGCTATACTGAAGGCGATCGCACTTCATGGATTACTCAGCTTAGGGCTGCAGGTCAAGATTCGGATCAGTTTTTTGGGCAGGTTGAATCTCAGCTTGTGGATGCGCTGCCGATGTATCGTGGAGTTGACCTGAGCAGTAATACCGCAGGATTTCAACTTGCCAGCGGTATCGCAGCAGATCGGATGGTTGAGGTCGGTCGAGGTCAATAAAAAAGCAGCCAAAATAACGCGTTTGTTTTCTGACGACTTTACGAGCATCCAGGAATCTTAAGCAGTTTTGTTTCTGAATCTGTGACCAGCACTTCCGTCCCACAGCTATTTCTTGGATCTGAGTCTCTCTATGCGAATAAAGGGGCGATGGACAGTGGGTTTTGGAGTCCGACGACGTGGATGGCTCGGTCCCCAGCATCCGTTCCGGTGGGGTACTATTACTCATTGGTCGGCAAAAAATTTTGGCTGGTGGGCAGCGGGGCAGACTGCACCATTGTCTTTAATGACGATCAGATCTCAAGCCAGCATGCGCTGCTGTTGGCGACCGCAGACCGAGACATTTATTTCTGTGATTTGCAGAGCGTGAATGGCTCGTTTGTAAATGATGTCTCGATTCGCTATCCGGTGCTGCTGCGTCACGGCGATCGCCTTAAAATGGGGCCACTGGAAGTGGAGTTTCAGTATTCTGGAGACGTGCCGGGTACGCAGCTTTTCAGCGTCCATAAGACGGTCTTGCTGGTGCAGACGCAGAAAGCGCAGTACGACATTTGGCAAACGCTACTCAAAACCTGCGGAGTATCCATCCTTGAGGACAGCGGTGCTGACCAAACCTTACGGGAGGAGGTTGAGGCGCTACTGGAGGGTTTAGATCGACCGCCCGATCTGATGGTGGTCGATTTAGAGGCGCTAAAGCCAAACCCCTACGAATTTTGTCGCTGGTGCCGCGTTCAGTATCCAGATCTCAAAATCATTTTGACCTGTAGCAGCAGAACGGACATTTTTTTGTCAGAAAAACGCTGGGTTAGGCAGCAGGGTGCGGTTGATTTGCTGCCTGGGTTTTCGCAAGAAAGCTTTTTCTCGCTCAGCTTAACGGATATAGTGGCTCGGTTTGAGTGCTTATTGCAGGCGTTGGATCTGCCCGCTTCTCAGTTAACGTCTTTAGAGCCAGTGCTGCGATCGCTGATGCATCGACTCAATTCCCCATCGAGTCATTCTTGACCAACCTCTATGCTAAATCAATTAATCAGGCGTTAAAAAAGCCAATGAGGAGCCTTAGGGAATTGGTCATAGAGTGCTTTAAGGCGCTCTGCATCGTGGAAAAACCAACGTGCTAGCCACTGTTGATAGAACGTATAAACCTCTGTTGGATCTAAGGTGAACCGCATGGACTTCACAATTAAGTGACCTGTCATCATGCCAGACATCAATGCCTTTAGGACACCATGAGAAGAGGCAGGGTCAAGCACCGCCGCCGCATCGCCCACAATAAAATAGCCCAATCCAGCAGCCTTTGACCCAATGCGCCAGGTCATATCAGCACATTGGGTGGAGCCAATGTGCTGCAAACCTTGAAAAGCCTCAGGTGCCCAGGTCTTGGAGGGTGCTCCTTCTGTAAGCCACAGACGAGTCCATTGGTACAGATGAGGTTTTACCTTTGCAGTCCATGTCCAGCCTTCTGTGTCGGCACAGATCAGTGGGTGATGGTCTCTGGCAGGGCATTCTCCTTGGACGTAACCATAGTAGACAAGCCAAGGAGGGGTGAGTGTTTGAGCCTGTAACTGCAATTGCCGCTCTAGCCAGCGAGCGCCACCGGAGGCGTCAATGACAAAAGAGGCGGAGAGCATGCCTTGAGACGTAACAACGCCCATTACTCGCCCAGACGTGATCTGTGGCTGTAATGCTCGACAGGGTTGCAGCACTTGAACGCCCGATCGCACGGCTTGCTTAAGCAAAATGGCGTCAAAATCTGCTCTCCAAGCCTGAAAGCCTAACCAGTCCCCGGAGGCATCGGCACCAAAGGCTTCAAATCGTTCGGCATCAAACCATTGAATAAAATGTCCTGTATGCCTAAGAAAATTAGCCTGCTGCACGGCATCCCAAGCCCCAAGGGTTTTGAGGATTGGCTCTACGCCGGGATGAAGTGTTTCGCCAGGATGGGAACGGGGAAAGGGCGATCGCTCTAGAATTGCCACTTTCAGTCCCGCTTGGGCGCAGGAAATAGCAGCAGCAGTGCCACCTGGACCAGCCCCAACGACGACAACATCAAAGTCAAAGTCAAACTTACTACTCAAAATGACTTCAATTATCCATTTTGGGCGTTCCAGTTCTCTGTGCCGCGCTTGAGAAGGAGCCGCAGCGGATCTACAAAAAATGTCGCTATCTCCAAAATATTCACCCGCCGTTTTCGAGGATTAGTACTGTTTTGGCGAGATGTTCCGTGTCGATAGAGTTGAAACCGATAAATATCCCCTTGGAGTGTCGTTCCTGCTTGCGTTTGGGCTTGTTGTAACTCAGCCTCTGTCGCCAAAGCCTTACGGAAAGACACTACGCTCCAAGCCCCCTTCTGAGCAGTAGTATTTAAGCCCAGCGCTCGATAAACTCGCGCCATCGCTAATACTCTAGCTTTGTAAAGCTGCACATCTACTTTGCCTGTTAAAGAGAGTGAAAACTTGTTTTGTAATGCACTTTCTACATAGTCCGCATGGTCAAAATCTGCATACTCCACGACCGTCCGGTTGCTTACGGTAATGATCTGTGGCCCCATAATGCCATCCCAGGGAAGCGTTCCGGTTTGACCGATTTCTTCTTCTGTCAATGGACTCACCGTCGGCCAAATAGGGTTGGGTTCAAACGTTCGCGCAGCATCAGGAGCCACCGCAGGCCAAAACGTACTGAGAGCCGCACAGAGTTTTGCATCTTCTGGGAATGGACTCCCTAACCCATAGGCTGCCAAATGGTCCGTTGGGGGTTGGGTACGCGTCCGGCTCAGGCTAACATCCCATCCTGGAGCGAAAATGCCTGCGGCTGCATCCGGTAGATGGGCATGGCGCAGGGTGGTGGGCGTGTCGAGCTGGGTGAGCTGGGCTACCCCAGTTTTGGGCAAAGAAACGATCGCCGTAGCGGTTTTGTCTTCCGGTCGAAAGTCTGCACCCACCAATTGGAGATTCGGCGCAATGCGTTCATCGGCTAAGGTTAACGGGGGAACCCGCCAAAGGTTCTCGCGCAGAGCCGTCGGCACCTCCGTTTCTGTCCATTCCAAAAGCTCTCGCTGATCGCAGTTAGGAAAAAAATCTGGGGCGGTGACTAAAGAGTAGGCGGGTACCCGACGATTCAGATCTGTGGCAAGTTGGGGACATTCTGCGTCGATCCAGCCATCCCCCGTAAAGTCTAGGTAGTGACGAGCACGGTAATTTCCCTGCACCACTGCGGCTTCTACATCTCGTCTATCATTCAGGTTCTCTTCTGCACCATTTTGCCGCACAACATGGCGTGCATGAACATACTCAGGCGCTTGGCGGACATCACCTTCGGCTGCAATTAAAAGGCTAGAAGACAAGGTCGGGGTGTTGGGTGCAACGCGATAGGCGAGGGGTTTGCCCTGAAAAGTGGCAGGTTCAATTAATTTGGGATGCACTGCGGGAATCAGCAGTCCTGTTCCTAATGCAGGATCTGTCGCCCAGTCTGCAATACCATCGCGGAAGATAAAGGGGGGCTGACTAATGTCTGGTTCGCGCCAGCCGCCATCAATCCCTTTTCGACCAAATTCTAGGTGAATGCGTCGTAGTTTTTCGTTGAGGTGCTGAGCCTTTAACGTGACTTTTAGATCTAACCCACGAATACATTCATTGCCATTGAATAATTTATGGAGCGGCACCCAAAAATTCTGACCACTATCACTGTCTTGGAAGCGCTGGGGGCCAAAGGCATTTTTGTCTCCTTTTCGCTGCACCGCAATGTAGGCGGCATAGCGAGCCGGTAAAACCCTTAACCCATGATCATCCCCCTCCACAAAGGGTAAAAACCCTCTGTTTTTGGGCAGATACAGCGCAGGAGCTGTCCCTACTCTGGCAATCCCTGTGCGGGAAAAACAGTGATCGGCATGCTTGAGATGGACGGTTTCGGCGGCGGGTCTGTATTCGGCGGCAAAGACCACAATCGCGAGGTTGGTTCCCTGCGATCGCGCTCTTAATTCCAGCAACGACGGTGGGTTGATGCCAAAAACATAGTTTTCGACGGCTTCTAGTTCAGCGAGGGTGGCGAAAACGGTTAAATCATTGCCATTCGCACCTTTTACCACATTGGGTGAGGCCAACCCATGAAACAGGAGGCTCCGGGACGGTTGCCCTGGGGTAATGCCGCGATCGCCCTCCCGTGCAAAATCCTCAAACCCTGGCAAGGTCCGATCAATGTTTGTTAGCGGTCGGCCTAATTCTGCTCTTAAGTCTGTCGCTGTAATATCAAGACCATGACGGGCAAACAGTGCTTGCCACCCCTGCGGAGCCAGGCGATTCAGTATTGCTCTGACCTGATCGATTAAAGCCATTGCATTTATGTCCCTTGTTTAATTGCCCTTGTATTGCCATCTGCTGAAGCCAGCCCATCCACAGAAGAACCGCCGCTGGAGCATCTCACTGCAACAACGGTTCATTCTGTTGTCTTTGAAAACTTTCTCAAAGAGAGTTTTTAAAGGTTTTTAAAGAAACTGATGCAGGGGGCAAAGAAATATTCGCCACCTTTCATCGTGACAAACCCTTCAAAGGTAATCGGTTTCTTAGATGTCTCATCACCCCATACCGCAGGCTGTTGTTGAAGTGCTGCGGAACCTGAACCCTGACCAATCACTGGATCAATTCCCGCATCTGGCCTCACAAAACCAGGGTTGTTTGCCCAACTGGACTGGGTAAACTCAAACTGATTTTCAAAGCTCGTTTGATAGGCCATAAACAAAAGGCCAACCCCACCGACGGGTTTATCTTTTAACTCAATAATTTTGCCTTCTGCATCAATCTCAGCGTTGCGCGTTCCGTAGGTAATACCGCGCCGCGCCATAATGTGCGATCGCTCTGATTCTAATGGAACTCCAAACTCTCTAACGCTATCGCCCCGTGGGTTTGTCTTGCGAATATGAGAATGAAATGGGCACTTACCACCCTCGGTATCTTGGCTAAAATCGAAATTATTTTTGACTGGCTTGCTAAAACCATCTGTTTCATGCAAAACAACGGGCGTTCCATCTTCAAAGCGACCCACAATCATTGCGCCTGCCAGCTCTGGGTCCTGTCCGGTCTCTTTGAGCTTTAGCTCTTTCGCAATGTCTTCTTCTCGTTCTTTGAATCCTTTAACATTTTGCTCTAGCTTGCGAAAGACAAAATAACTGCCAAAACTCAGATCTTTGGAGCTTCCGCCAATGCAAGGCACTAAAACCTGCTTGAGGGGGAATGTTGGATCCCAAATATTGATTCCATCCTTTTGGGTGTTCTCAATTGCGATATCTTCCTTGAGCAAGAGCGGCTGACTTCTGCCATCCACATAGCCAAAATGCTCAATTCCATCGCCATTTTTATTGCGCATAGCAAGGCCATACTCGGTACCAATAATTTTGATGGACGCAGGCTTTTGCTGCTCAAACTTGGTATGTACCTGCCTCACTTGCGCTTCATCATCACCCCCAATCAAAATCATGCCATGGATCTCTTCTTGAAAAGCAGGATCCCATTCTTCTATCTCAGGATCGTTTAGATCACCTTTGCGGGATTTTAGCCCACTGCGAAAAGCAGCATTCTCAGGAATTTTATCTTCTGAAATGCCTAAGGCACGATAGCCAGCCGCAGACAAAAATACGCTAATAAAAACGCCTGCATCTTTTTTAGTGGCTCTATATTCTTTTGCCCCAAGGAGTTGTTGGTGTGCTGATTTGATGCTTTGAGCTACGACTTTAAGAAAGCCTCTGCTCTCTAAGGGCTTTGAGGAATCAAAGGTGAAAAAAAGATTTTGAGTATGATTGCGTCCATGACCTTTTAAAATATTGCCTTGCAAGTCTTCTAACATTGCAAGTTCATCTGTATTAGCCTGCTCCCAAGCAAGCGGAGCATCTAAGTTAACTGGCATATATTCTCTCCTAAAGACGATATTGTGCGATCACACTAACGATGCAATCACACTAAATTATTGAATTGGTTCTCAAAAAGACGCTGTGATCTGGAATTTCAGCCAGACGATAGAATGGAGGGGGGAACCCAAATATTCAAAAGAGGTTACACAGCTTTAAGCAAACCGAAGCTAGGGGAAAATTCGTTACTCTTGTAGCCTATTTGCCTGTATTTCTGGATCTTAAACAAGCGATACCATAAACCATACTGTATTAATTCAGGCTGTGTAAATACATAGAATCCTTAGCTTATTATTCTGTAATCAAAACGTTTTTATTTATTAAGCTAAAACATACCTAAAAAACTGACTGTCGCATTGTGACAGCATATTCACATATATTGACAATGAAGTCAGTGGGTTTGGTGGAATCCCTTGGCGTAATGCTTTTGATTAAATATCATCTATCGTTGATCGCCATGCCAACATTTCTGCACCTTGCTGACGTTCATTTAGGGTTTACCAAATACGACTCGCCCGAGCGCACGAAAGATTTCTTTTATGCGCTTCAGGATGCCATTACAAAATATGCCCTAGAACCCAAGGTCGATTTTGTGCTGATTGCAGGAGACTTATTTGAGCAGCGCCAGGTTATGCCCGCCACGCTCAATCAGGCTCAGCTTTGTCTAACGCCACTGAAAGAAGCGGGGATTCCAGTCCTGGCGATCGAGGGGAATCATGACTACAGACCCTATAGCACCCAAACGAGTTGGCTGCGCTACCTCGCGAGCTGGGGCGTTCTCAAGCTTTTAGAACCCAATGAACACGAAGAATTAGAGCCTTGGTCTGAGGAACATAGAAGCGGAGGCTATATTGATTTGCCCTGCGGCGTGCGGGTCATTGGCTCACGGTGGTATGGTGCCGCCGCCCCCCAAGCCATTCAAAAGCTGGCGGCGGCGATTCCGAAGCTTCCGGCTGGGCCAGACTTTACGGTCATGATGTTTCATCATGGGTTAGAAGGCCAAATTGCGCGGTATAGCGGCGCACTGCGCTACCAAGACTTTCTGCCCCTTAAAGAGGCTGGGGTGGACTACCTCGCCTTAGGGCATATCCACCGTAACTACAGTCTAGAAAACTGGATTTTTAACCCTGGGTCTATTGAGGCCAATAGCGTTGCCGAAAATCAGGCGCAGAACCCTCGCGGGGTCTATTTGGTAGAGCTATCCTCTGAGGGGGTAAAAGCAGAGCTAAAGCAAGACTACGAACAGCGCAGCATTCTGCGGCTGAGCCTAGAGGCAAACCCAAACCAAACCGCAGCAGAGCTAGAGAAAATGGCGATCGCCCTGGTCAAGCAATCTGCCGCCCAAGATAATACCGAAGGGGCAATTGTAGAGCTAAGACTGCACGGCAGCATCGGGTTTGATCGCTCTGACCTAGATATTCGGGCGTTGCGAACGGTGCTCCATGAGCTAAGCCAAGCCCTAATTTTTCTGCTGAAGTATGACGTGAGTGGGCGTGAATTTCAAACCTACATTAATGAGGACGAACTCCCGTCTCGGCTAGAGATTGAGCGCACGGTTTTTACCGACTTTTTGGCGGCGAATGTGAATTATAAAGACAGTGCTGAAGCGTTGGTACAGGGCTTACTCGATCTTAAGGTCAGGGTTCTTAACGATCAGCCTGAAGATGAGCTGTACGGCTTTATCGAAACGCTACTGGCGCAGGCTCAGAGTAGTGCTGCGACAAGCCAATCAACTTAATTCTTGCTCTTGTTAGACGAATGTTGGGCGCAAGTGCTTAGACATTTTTGCTTCCCAGACAGGGGCATGTATTTATTCTTTAGGTAGAAGAAAAAGAAGGATAGATGCTTGAAACAGCCGTTGTTCTCATCGCCGTTGGGTGCATCATTGCCATAATCTTTGGCTACCCGGCCTGGGTAGAATGGCAACGAAATCGGCTAAAGCGGCGATCGCACTCCCTTCAGCAGCAGGCAACCCTAGAACATAGCCTGCCAATGTATGAGCAGTTGACCATTGCCGAGCGCACAAGGCTTCAGGGTCATATCCAGGTTTTTCTGGCAGAGAAACAGTTTATTGGCTGTCGGGGCTTGCAGGTGACGGCAGAAATGAAGGTTGTTGTGGCGGCGATCGCCTCCCTTCTGCTGCTCAACGAACGGGGTAAATATTTCCCCAGACTCCGCTCCATTTTGATCTATCCCGATGCCTACGTTGTGCGTGAAACCGTAGCGGTGGGCGGCGGCATTGTCGAAGAACGTCAAACCGCTCGACTGGGGGAATCTTGGGTTGCAGATCAGGTGGTGCTGTCTTGGGGGCAGATCCAGCATGACCTTACCCATTGGCAAGATGGACAAAACGTCATCCTGCACGAATTTGCCCATCAGCTCGACCAAGAGGATGGCAAAGCCGAAGGCGTGCCTATTTTGCGCCGTAATGCAGACTATGGGGCGTGGGCGGCGGTGATGGCGGCAGACTATCAGCAGCTTTGCGATCGCACTGCGAAGGGCGAAAAAACCGTCATGAATCCCTATGGCGCAACCAACCCAGCAGAGTTTTTTGCGGTGGCAACAGAAACCTTTTTTGAAAAGCCTCAGCAGTTTTTAACCCATTATCCAGGGCTTTATGAGCAGCTCCGGCAGTATTATCAGCTTAACCCTGTGGCGTGGGCTAAGCTCTAGTAAGCTCATATTCTGAGCTGAATTCCCAGATTTTGACCGCTTAGACTCTCACAACATGAGCTACTGCTTCAACCTCACTTGTCAAAATCCGCAAAATCTGGGTACGGCGCTAGGCTGTCAAAGCTGTGGATCTCAACTGCTGTTGAAAGGCCGCTACCGCATGCTGAAACTCCTAGCTCAAGGCGGTTTTGGACGCACGTTTTTGGCGGTGGATGAAACCCAACCCGCGAAGCCCCGATGTGTGGTTAAACAGTTCTGCGATCGCGCCTTCACCCACAGCAGCCCAGAAAAAGCCGCCACGCTCTTCCGTCAAGAAGCGGCTCGCCTTGCCCAATTGGGTGGCCATCCGCAAATTCCAAACCTATTGGGCTATATTGAGCAGCCCGATAAGCTTCCCCATCAGCAGTTTGTGATTCAAGAATTTATTGAAGGTCAGAATCTAGAGCAAGATCTAACCCAAAATGGCGCATGGCCCAGCGCAAAAGTGCATAAACTGCTGGTCTCCATGCTGCCCGTTCTAGACTTTATCCATAGCCGTCAGGTGATTCACCGCGACATCAAGCCCGAAAACATGATCGTTCGCTCATCGGGCGTTTTCGTTCTGGTTGATTTTGGCGCGGCAAAAAGCGTTACGGGCACCACCTTATCTAAAACTGGGACTATTATTGGCAGCGCCAGCTATGCTGCCCCCGAACAGGCCGCTGGCAAGGCAACCTTTTCTAGCGATATCTATAGCTTGGGCGTAACCTGCCTCCGACTGGTGACACATCTGTCACCCTTTGACCTGTTTGACCTCGGCGAAGGCGCTTGGGCATGGCGAGACTATCTGACGCAGCCGATCAGCCCAAACTTAGCTGCTGTGCTCGATAAAATGATTGCGCCTGCCACCAATCGGCGCTATGCCAATGCCGTTGAGGTGCTGCGAGACTTAAATTCTTCTGCCTCTCGCACTCAACCCCCAACACCTCAATCATTCAGTCCACCGCCGCGACAGCAAACCTTGAGGCCAGAGCCTCAGATTATCAATGCAGCTCCGGCACAGAGATCTGCGCCTGTGGTTCCAGAATTCTCCCGTAGCGATAGGTCAGATCGTCGCCGTTCGGTGCAGTGGAGCTGTTTACGAACCCTAGAAGGACATTTTAAGTCTGTACAGGGTGTAGCCTTTAGCCCCAATGGACAGCTTATTGCCAGTGCCAGTGAAGAGGGCACCGTCAATGTTTGGAATGCCGAAACTGGAAAGCTCCTGCGATCGCTCGGCAAAAACAATACGGGGTCTCTAGATGCGATCGCCTTTAGCCCCGATGGTCAGCTTATTGCCGCTGCGGGCTATGACGGTGAAATTAAGCTTTGGCAAACGGCTTCAGGGCGCGCTGCCGGAACCCTAAAAGGGCATTCTCGCTTTGTGAGCAGTCTTAAATTTAGCCCTAATGGCCAAAATTTAATCAGCACCAGCTATGACAATACGCTTCGATATTGGGCGATCGCCTTTAACCAGCGGCTGTTTCTGTGGCAGATGGTCAACGCAAACACTTTAGCCGTCTTCCCGAATATCCACTCTGGGTGGGTGTGTGAAGCCGTCTTTAGCCCCAATGGTCAAACTATTGCCAGCGTGGGAGAAGATGGCACAGTACAGCTTTGGAATTGCCAGCAAGAGAAATTGATCAAAACCTTCAAAGGCCATGAGGGAATGACCCAGGCGATCGCCTTTAGCCGCAGCGGCAAGATTTTGGTCAGCAGCGGCAAAGACAAAACCCTACGGGTGTGGGATGTGGCAACAGGCAATAGTCTGCGTGTTGTCTCGGGCTTCTCTGAAACCAATGCGCTGCTGTTTGGTTTGAATGATCGGTTTTGGGTAAGCGCCCATTCTGACTGCAATATTAGGGTTTGGCACACCGCCACCCATCAGCGCATTGGTCAGTTAACGGGTCACTCTGATTTAGTGAATGCGATCGCCCTTAGCCCTGATGGTCAGCGCTTAGTCAGCGGCAGTGCCGACAAAACCGTAAAAATTTGGAGCATCAAAGTGCTTTAGACCATGCGCTAACTCGCTTTAGATTCTCACCTAGCAGTTCCAATCATTTATTTTGTCGTTTACACTCAATTTATAGAGACATTACAGTCAGTGCGGCGACCTTATGCCTGAAGTGATTGAGATTCCGATTGAACTGACACAATTTCAACTTCCCCTGGCTGTTCATACACGGCTACAACTTTTGCTAGATCGTCAAGATAAAGGAGACATATTGTCTCAATCCGAAAGACAGGAAGCAGAAGGGCTTGTTGAGGTGGCAGAATTCCTATCCTTACTGCGTTTGCGCTCTAACAGGGTAATGAAGCAATCCTAGATGGCAACAATTCCAGTTTCTTTACGCCGCTTTGTTATTCAAAGAGCGGGTGACCGCTGCGAGTATTGCGGCATCTCTCAGATTGGACAAGTCGCTACGTTTCATATCGATCATATCCGTCCCACAATTGCAGACGGAGAAACAAAAGCTGAAAATTTAGCGCTGGCCTGTGTGTCGTGCTCTCTTCGTAAAGGAGCACGACAGAAACTTAAAGATCCGGCAACCCATGAATTGGTTTTTATTTTCAATCCGCGCCAACAGCTATGGGCAGAACATTTTTGCTGGGACGGCTTAGCAATCACTGGATTGACAGCTACAGGGCGATCAACGATCAACGGGCTAGATTTGAATCGCGCAACCATTCTGGCAATTCGGGCAGAAGAAGAATTATTGGGGCGTCACCCACCTTCATAAGCAAGCTTTTAGGGCATTGACAACTCGGTCTAGCCCAACGGCATGGGAGGCTTTGAACAACATGCGATCGCCTTTCTTAACCCCCTGCACCAAATGCTCGATCAGTGCCTCATGGGTGTCAAACTGCTGCGTGGGTACCGTGGTGGCACCTTGGGCGATCGCCGTGCCTTCCGTGCCAGTATCTAGAATATAGAGCGCATCAATCTTGAGTGCCTCTACCTGCTCACCCACTTTGCGGTGCAGTTCTTCGGCATAGTCTCCTAGCTCTTTCATGGGGCCTAAAACTGCAATTCGTCGCGTTCCTGGGGTTTGAGCCAGCAGCTTTAGCGCCGCCGCCATGGATTCTGCCCCCGCGTTGTAGGTTTCATCTAGCAGCACAATATCGTTGGGTAATGTGTATTGCTGCG
Organism: Acaryochloridaceae cyanobacterium OTE_75_metabat_521; assembly: GCA_031387975.1. Taxonomy (GTDB): domain Bacteria; phylum Cyanobacteriota; class Cyanobacteriia; order Thermosynechococcales; family Thermosynechococcaceae; genus JAAURS01. Next base: position 21,818 of record JANNDV010000001.1, read on the forward strand.
CCCGTCCTTCGGGGAGGTCTACGGGGATGCCTTTTTGTAACGGTGCGTCATCTAATTGCAGCGATCGCATCATGGCAAGCACCGCCAAAAAGTTCAGTGCATTGTGCTCTCCTGGCAGCGGCAACGGGTAGTGAATTCCTTCTGCTTCAATGGTTTGAGCGTCAATGATTGTGCCGCGCAGGTCGCCTGTCGAGAGACCATAGGTGATGGTGCGGCCTTTCCAGACCGTTTTAGCCGTCTCTAGCAGCAGCGGATTCTCGGCGTTGAGAATGGCAACGCTATCGGAGGGCAGGGTGGCGAGCAGTTCGCACTTGGCACGGGCGATCGCCTCTCGTGAACCCAGGCGTCCGATATGCGCTGTCCCTACGTTGGTAATGAGGCCAATGATGGGTTGGGCAATGTGGGTTAGCGTCTCAATTTCACCCGCAGCACGCATCCCCATTTCGATGACGGCAAAATCATGGTCAGCGGTGAGGTTGAGGAGGGTTTTAGGTACGCCAATCTCATTATTGAAGTTGGCCTCTGTTTTTAGAACCGACCCTACGGTTGAGAGCGCCGCCGCCACCAGCTCTTTTGTGGTGGTTTTGCCTACAGAACCCGTAATAGCAATGACCGGAATCGAGAATTGCTCACGCCACCATCGTCCCAAGGTTTGATAGGCGGTCAGCGTATTTTCGACCACCAGTTGAGGCACGTCTGCGTCAATGGGCTGCTCTACAATGGCTGCAATGGCTCCAGTGGCGATCGCCTGCTCTACAAACCGATGCCCATCAAAGCTTTCCCCTCGCAGCGCCAGAAATAGTTCGCCCGATTGAATAGCACGGGTATCGGTATTGAGTCCAAGGGCAGTCTGCGATCGCAGGGATTCCGAAACATTCAGCGGCGTGGCATTGAGGACATCAATAAGCTGTGCAAGGGTCACTTGAAAGGTCATACAAACGCGTGATGAGGGTCTATCCGCCTGTAATGTACCACGTCACCTAGGCGCTATTAAAACCAGCGTGAGAGAGACAGAGAATACGCTATGGTGCAAACAGAACGGTCGTTTGATGGATGCTGTTTATGTCTAATTCGATAAAAATTTCTTCTGATATCACCTTTGAAGATGCGATCGCCCTCACCCAATCTCTCCTCGATCAGCGAGAGCAGGCGACTCTTCAAAATGCTGAATTTGAGACGGCAGTAACAGAACTAACGGCAACCCACAACGGCGCGCGCGGCTTTTTTGTGGCGTACCTCACCGATTCGCGGGAGTTGATTGATTCCCTTTTGCCCGTTGTGGCCTCAGCGCTAAAGCAATCTCCGGCGATCGCCCCTGAGCTACTCGTCAAAAATCTTGCCATGTCCACAGCAATGGAAATCACCCACCGCCGCAACAATAGCCCCGACCAAGCCGCACAGTCTGCTCAAGTGCAGAAACGAACTGCGGCATTAATGAACTTACTGGAGTTTCCCTACTTCAAGACAGACGCAGAGAGCCTATGGCAAGCGGTTACAACTGAGGCTGGCAGCTATGCATCGTTTCTGAAGCGATGGGGTTACGACGCAGAACAGAAGACGGCGATCACCCAGCGTCTGCAAGCAGTCTGTCCTGAAGTTGCGGCAGTCTCGCCCTAAGTGTTGTTCTAAAATCATGTCCCCAGACCTAGCCTTAGTCAATCGCCTACAGGCACACCTGCACCAAGTCGCAAGAGAACGAGATCCTTACCTTGCCACCGCAGGGCATTTCTTTGTACAGGAATATATCTATTCTCAGTTCAGCCAATGGGGCACCGTAGAACGTCATGACTTTACCCTTCAGCAGGGCGGTCGGCGGCATCAAAATCTGGTCTTGAATCTACCTGGAACGTCCAGTCAAAACGCACATCAGGGCATGATTTTAATGGGTGCCCACTATGATGCCGTTCCAGGGACACCAGGTGCCGATGACAATGCTAGCGGTGTCGCGGTACTGCTAGAGTTAGCCCGCATTTTTACAGCTCAACCTAGCCGTCGCCCTATTCGCCTCGTGGCCTTTGACCTCGAAGAGTATGGCACGAAGGGCAGCGGTGCCTACGCCGCTCAGGTCTGGCAAGCCCATGAACCCATTCGACTCATGCTGTCTCTAGAAATGCTGGGCTATTTTTGCACGGCTCCCAATACCCAACTCTATCCGCCTGGGCTGAAGTATTTTTATCCCACGACGGGTGACTTTATTATGTTGGTTGGCAATCTGAGCACCCTTCCCGATCTATGTTTTTTGAGCCGTCATTTACGAAAAGCTGAGGTGCCCTGCCAGTGGTTCCCCGCCGCAGACAATGGCAGGCTGGTTGCCGCCACACGCTTCAGCGATCACTCGCCCTTCTGGGATCGCGGCTATCGCGCCATGATGGTAACGGATACGGCCTTTTTACGGAACCCTCATTATCACAAGAGTGGCGATCGCATTGAAACCCTAGACATCAACAAAATGACAAGTATTTGTGAAGGCTTAGCAGCGGGACTGCGGCTCCTTTAGTTCATGAGTCAATCAGCGGGACTATTTGTTTCGACTGTCCCCCAACAAGATTACAGTCAAAACAAATAGGTGAAGCCCTCAGAGTTTTCCGAGGGCTTAGTAAAGAGTTGGTGAATTCTAGAAGCCGAGTTTATTGATAAACATAGTGGCCTGGCACCCAGCGGCGATGATGGTTCACCTTTTCATAATGCGCCGCGACCCACTGTCGATGACGCTGACCTCTCCCTTTTTCAAAAATGCTCTGACGATTATTGTTGTAGTCTCGATTATCTCGTCCTATCGTCCTTGGCTGGCGGTTATTGTCAAAATTGCGGTTGATGATGGGGGCTGATACCGTCTGGCGACCATTGTTATAGCCTTGACCTTGATACCCTGGCTCTGCTGATGCTGGCTTTGGGATGACACAAAGAGCCGCTAAAGGAAGGGCAAGAATAGCTGTGGCAATCATACGTTTCATGGGGTGAACCTCTCTAGGAATCTCGATAGATGTGTTCTTTTGGAATACACCCATCCTATGAATGACAACTCTCTCCCCGATAGGATCTCAGCTCCCATTTCATCCAGTTCTCAAGGACTGTTTTACAGTAGACCTTTGGGACTAGATCATGCGCTATGCAGGCTCTGAACTGATACAGTGCAAAAACTCCAGTGGCAAGCCATCCGGATCCGCTGCAAAGGTAACGCGATAGGTCAATTCACCAATGGTCTGTACTTGAGGGAGCAGCAACACACAAAAAGGAAGCGATTTCTCTAGCAGCGTTTCGCGCCACGCATTCAGCCATTCTTCTAGCGAAAGCTTTGCACCAGGAGTCCGCCCCTCCAAATCCTGTGTTAGATCAAACGATAGATGATAGTACCCCACATAATGCTCATCGGCAAAGGCATCAGAGGCAGGCTTGGGCTGCGGGATTTCTATTAACTCCAGTCGCCCTGCCGTTCCTGTCATCCAACAGGCCAGAGTATAGCCTGTGGTAAAGCGCTCCTGTACCGCAAAGCCTAAGGTTTCGTAAAAGGCGATCGCCCGATGAATATCCGAGGTACGAATCGACATATGGTGAGCGCGCATATTGTGCAAAATCACCCCTTAAAAACATCTAAGGCTAGTCAAAAAATCGAGAATACGGCGAATGATTAGGCAAACCAGGCTCTTTGTCTAGTAAAAAATTGACAACCCCCCACTGCGGCTCCTCACTCGAGTCTGGGCCAAATTCGACGGGCAGACCATAGAGTCGGAGCAGCCCTGCGTGGCGTCCATTATTTTTATCGCCAGGAGCCGTTCGTTCTAGATAAGTGCCCAACAACGCTTGATATCGGTGGGCAATGACCACACGAGTCGCTCGAAACCCTTCAGCATAAAGCCGATCAAGCGCCTCATGAATTTCAAACCGAATACCATCAGGGTGCGTATGCTGCCGATACCATTCCCCTTCCCACTGCCGCCAGTGGCGACCAGACTGAAGATGGACTAGCTCTGCCGTTTCAGAATTTGCTTCAAACGCCCCATGTCTGTGACACAAATAAGTATCCGTCAGCATCAGCGCAGGCAGCACCTGACGACAGTGAGGACAGCTAATTTCAGGCCCAAAAATAGGATATTGCAACACCGCGTGCATCATGAAGAGCTGATCGGGTTAAGAACGCTGCACGTTGAAAAGATTTGGCCTCATTATAACGGGGTTTAAAGCAGGCAGCCAGAAATGCTAGCCAGGAAACAGCAACAAGCCAGCATTCGCCCTTATGATCAATTAAGACTTAACTTTATGGGGATCTAGCACTTTTATGGCTCCTTCAGACCTATGCTCGAAGACGCTCAAGCGAATTTAATCAAACAAAAAGATTCCCCGCTGTATTGGTCGGTTCCAGACTGCTCAGCGGCAGCCTTTGTTGCGCCTAATGCCACCCTTGTGGGTCAGGTGCTGCTCAAAGAAGGATGCAGTATCTGGTATGGAGCCGTGCTGCGAGGAGATGTAGAGCGCATTGAAATTGGTGCCCATAGCAACGTCCAAGATGGTGCAGTTCTCCACGGCGACCCAGGGCAGCCCACAATTTTAGAAAACTATGTGACCGTAGGCCATCGCGCAGTGATTCACTCTGCCCATATTGAGTATGGCAGTCTTATTGGCATTGGTGCAGTCATCTTAAATGGGGTGCGGGTTGGGGCAGGCAGCATTATTGGAGCAGGGGCAGTGGTGTCTAAATCAGTACCACCTGGCAGCCTGTGGGTGGGGGTACCCGCTAAACCGCTACGAGACCTTAACGAAGCAGAAGTTCATGACCTCATAGAACATGCCGAACGCTACGAAAAACTAGCGCTGGTACACAGCAATCGGGGGACAGATTTAGGGTTTGTAGCGTCTTAGGATCAAAGATTTAATAACCTCCAACTTTGACCCTCTCCCCCAGCCCCTCTCCCAGAACGGGAGAGGGGAGTAAGAAGAATCTTGTTCTCCTTCTCCCGCCTTGGGAGAAGGGGTAAAGCCTTCGGCTATAAGAAAGGGGATGAGGGAGTGTAAGGCGTATCGACTCTAAACAATTCTGGATCTTATTAAATCCACGATCCTTAGTTAGCCTTTGCAAACGCCAATCTACTTAAAAATCCTAACAATCCTCGTTTCAAAACCAGCCGAGTGTAGGAAGATAGAGATAGGTTCTTGAAGAGAAGCGTTACGCGAGGTCTACCGCAATGAATTTTGACTTTCGGATTTTGATTGTGCTTCTGCCTTTGCTTTTGGCCGCTGGCTGGGCTGCGCGCAACATCTTGCCCTATGCCCTCAAGCAGCTCAACGGCATGCTCAATAAGTAGTCAATTAGATTACATTGAGTTTTGATCAGGTGCCGACTGTTCTATATCTCTAAGACGGTCGGTTCTTTTTATGGGCTGAGCTTTGTGCTTGGCAATTTTTCTAGAGCGGCAACATAACGAATCGGTGGATTTAAAAATCCTCGGATGTGGCGCACGATTTTTTGCTGTTGCTGCCAGTCGGTACTAATGGTGCGCGTCAATGCTAGGCGTTGCCCAGAGACCATCTTTAAGCTGACGCGATAGAAACGAGTTCCTAGAATATCTGCACCACTAATCTCGACTGTTTTGACGTCTGCTATCGAATACTGCGCTACTTTGTGGCTTAAAAGATGGCGCTGGTGAATCATCAAAGATTTCTGAACTTTATCGAAGATTAGCGTTTCTGTAGGTGCCAGGGTTGTAAAAATACTGCCGAGGGCAATGCAAAAAGCGCCAAGCCAATCGACGGGAGGCTCAAATAAGAAAAACATAAAAATTCCGGTGCAGCCGGTTATGACACCGAGTAGCGCAATGCCAAACAGGTGTTCTTGAATTGTCAGACGGACGGCAGTATGTTGGATGACCTTCATAGCAGACAGATTATTTTTTGAGGTACATCGTGCTAGATGGGCTTAGTATGAACCTCGTAAATCGAAATGGTTCATTTACAGTAGTAAATAGGGAATAATTTATTACGGCAATCCGTCAGCCTCAGATGACTCGGTCGAATCTAATCTCACCAGAACACTTTAGACGCTGCTCTGGCTAAGATTTATGACTGTGACGTTGAACAACGGTCGGGAGAACTGTTTTCGCCCCACTTACCCAAGCGATGTTGCATGAGCTACTGCCTGAACCCAAATTGTAATACTCCCAATAATGCGCCGACGGTTTCGGTGTGCCAAGCCTGCGGGTCATCTCTACTGCTGCGCGATCGCTATCGATCTAGTCGCGTTTTGGGGCGAGGGGGCTTTGCCACCACTTTTTTGGCGGTGGATGAGGGCTTGCCAGGTCTACCCACCTGCGTCATTAAGCAGCTCCGTCCGGTCTTAAATGCGGCTCATATCTTAGAAATGTCGCGGGAGCTATTTCAACGTGAGGCGGCAACCCTTGGCAAAATTGGCAACCATCCCCAATTGCCCCGTCTGCTCGACTATTTTGAGCTAGGCCAAGATTTTTATCTCATTCAGGAATATGTGAGCGGTGCGACCCTTCAGCAAGAAGTGCGCCGCTCTGGGCAATTTGACGAGGCGATGGCAAAAGAGGTATTGCGAGAGGTATTGCCGATTTTGGACTATCTGCATCAGCAGCAGGTCATTCATCGAGACATTAAGCCTGCCAATATTATTCGTCGCTCCATTGACAAAAAACTGGTGCTGATTGACTTTGGCGCGGTCAAAGATCAGGTTAATCAGGCCGCCGCCGATAACCCAGACCACACAACGCTGACCTCTTTTGCGGTGGGAACTCCTGGCTTTGCGCCGCCAGAGCAAATGGCAATGCGACCCGTTTACGCCAGTGATGTCTATAGTCTGGGCATTACCTGTATTTATCTTTTAACGGGTAAGTCTCCTAAAGATTTGAACTATAACCAATCAACGGGAGAGTTGGAGTGGCAGAACCGTGTGAAGGTCAGTCCAAGGTTCCAACGTCTGCTGGAGAAGATGCTGGAGGTTTCCCTGCGCGATCGCTTCCAGAATGCTCAGGAGGTCTCTAAGGCATTGGCAGATCTTCAGGCTGCCTCAGATTCTGCGCCCTTGTCGGGGGTCTCAATGTATACAAGCAGCGATCGCCCACCCCAGCGCTCAACTACGGCAGGCAGCGGCAGCATTGTGGGACGAAGCACAAATGCTGGGCGACCGACAGCTCGTTTAGGCGCACAGGATCCTATGGCGGATTCTTTCTCTAAAATAGTGGCGCGTAAAACCACTGCTCGCTCTGCTAGTGGCACTGGCGGGACAGACCAAACAGGCGGTGCAAGTGGACGCAAGAGCATTATAAAATTGAGTCCTCAGGGGCTACTGCAAGCCTATGGTCAGGGCAAGCGAGATTTTAGCGACCATGACTTAAGCAATTTATCGATGCCTCGGGTGCTGTTATCGGGTGCCATTTTCCATGAGGCTCAACTGCAAAATACAGATTTACGGGGTGCTGACCTGAATGGGGCTAATTTAGGCAAGGCCAGTCTTGTGGGTGCTAATTTACGGAATGCTAATTTGCAGGATGCCTATATGAGCTATGCAGACTTGGAGGGAGCCGACCTACGCGGTTCTGATTTGAGCAGTGCCTACCTCAGCAATGCCAATCTTAGGGGTGCAAATTTGTGCGGCGCAAACTTAACGGGCGCAACGCTCACGGTTTCACAGCTCAACCTTTCTCACATTAACTGGATGACGATTTTACCCAATGGCAAACGCGGTAGAGGGCTTTGGTAACGGTCAAGATGACCCTATTGTCTTGACCCAGGCGCTGAAGGAATGGGCGATCGCCATTTCAGTCCTCCGTTCGGGTTCACAGGTTTTACTGCTCCGTAAGGGCGGTATCCGCGATCCCCGTCATCCCTTTGCTGAGATTCCCCATAGAGCAGCGCTATTCCCCACCTACGAGCATCAGGTGCCGCACTATCTCAAGCAGCCTGTGGAGATCTTGCCGTCAGATGCCGATGCGCTGATTGTTATTGATACTTGGGCACAGATTACCCACGGTTTTTTGCTCTCGACCGAAGCTGAAGTTAAAGCGCTGCTGCCGTTTCATATCTGGACAGCGGAATTTGTGGCAGAACGATTGAAGTGGCGATCGCACCAGCCCCTCCAAATCCTTCTCTTGAGAGCCTATTCATTGCAGCAGCCTGTGGCGTTGAGGCGATCGCCCTCCCATACCGGATGCCGTTCTTGGATTCATTTAGA
>JANNDV010000011.1:0-47080 GCA_031387975.1 Acaryochloridaceae cyanobacterium OTE_75_metabat_521
GGCGAATACTCCGGGGAAGTGGGGGAGCCACAAATTACGCTGGCACTTGATAAAGAGAAAAAGCAGCTTTCTATTACCGACAACGGCATCGGGATGACCGCCGATGAAGTCAAAAAATATATCAACCAAGTCGCATTCTCCAGCGCCGAAGAATTTGTCCAGAAATATACGTCCAACAACGACCAAAACATCATCGGTCACTTTGGTCTAGGCTTTTACTCCTCCTTCATGGTGGCAAAACAGGTCGAGATTGAAACCCTGTCTTACCAAGACGGTGCTGAAGCCGTTCACTGGTCTTGCGATGGCAGTACGGCCTTTACCCTAGACTCTTCTGAAAAAGCAGAGCGCGGCACCACCATTACGCTGACCTTTCAAGACGAAGAGCTAGAGTACCTTGAAGAAGAGCGCGTCAAGCAGCTTGTCAAAACCTACTGTGACTTTCTTCCTGTTTCCATTAAGCTCGGCGATGAGCAAATCAACAAGCAAAAAGCCCCCTGGAAAGAGTCGCCCAGCAACCTCACCAAAGAAGACTATCTAGAGTTTTATCAGTACCTCTACCCCTTTCAAGAAGAGCCGCTGCTGTGGGTTCACGTCAATACTGACTACCCCTTTGTTGTTAACGGCATTCTCTATTTCCCTAAAATTAAGCCCGATATTGATGTCACTAAAGGTCAAATCAAGCTCTTCTGTAATCAGGTGTTTGTCAGCGACAACTGTGAGGAGGTTATCCCTCAGTTTTTGATGCCCCTACGCGGCGTGATCGACAGCTCCGATATCCCCCTCAACGTGTCTCGCAGCTTCTTGCAGGCCGACCGCACGGTTCGCCAGATTGCGAATCATATTGCCAAGAAAGTGGGCGATCGCCTCAAAGAACTGTACCGCGACGACCGTGAAGAGTACATCCGCTGCTGGCAAGACCTCGGCACCTTCGTTAAGTTTGGCTCTCTTAATGACGACAAGTTTAAAAAACAGGTTGAAGATATCCTGATCTTCCGTAGCACCGCTGACTTAGGCACGGCTCAGGCCGAAGCCCCCGAAGGCGATGACGCTTGGAGTGCCGATAAGTCTCTTGCTGCCGCCGCCCTGGGTTCTTATACCACCATCAAAGACTACCTAGAGCGCAACAAAGCCACCCACGAGAATAAAGTCTACTACTGCAACGACGAGGTGAATCAATCTACCTACGTTGAGCTGCACAAAAAACAGGGCTTAGAAGTGCTGTTTATGGATGCGTTCATTGACACCCACTTTGTCCCCTTCCTAGAACGGGAATACTCGGATGTGAAGTTTGCTCGGGTCGATTCTGATCTGGATGAAACTTTGATTGATAAGGATCAAGCAGCAGAAATTGTAGACCCTAAAACCAACCAAACGCGAAGCGAAGGCATCAAACAGCTTTTTGAGCAGGCGCTCAATAAACCCAAAATTACCATCCGTACCGAAGCATTGAAGTCGGATGCCGGTCAAGGTGCGCCCCCTGCGATGATTTTGTTGCCGGAGTCGTCTCGACGGATGCAGGAGCTGATGGCAATGATGCAGCAACAGCAAATGCAGTTCCCTGAAGACCATACGTTGTTGGTCAATACCTCTCACCCGTTGATTCAAAACTTGGTGAATATCAGCCAAGGGTCTGTCATTAGCGGATCTGGAACCTCCCCATCGGCGGAGTTGGCCAACCAAATCTGTGAGTATGTCTACGACTTGGCACTGATGGCCCAAAAGGGCTTTGATGCGGAAGGCATGAAATCCTTCACGGAGCGCTCAAATCTGGTGTTGACTCGGTTGACGGAGTTGGCGGCTCGATAATCTGTTATTGGGTTTAATCCATTTTTGCAAAAGCCTGAATCGGGTTCTCCGGTTTAGGCTTTTTTGTGCGTTTGGAGCCGTAGCCCTCTGCATGGATAAATTTTGTCTGCTTGCTGACGTTTGCAAGCCATTGCCCAATCAACTAGACTAAGTCTGTAACCTAAGTCTTTTAAGACCGTGCGAACAATCAATATTCATCAAGCTAAGACGAATCTCTCAAAGCTGCTATCCGATGTGGAGCTAGGCGAAGAGATCATTATTGCGAATCGAGGGATTCCGGTTGCTAAGCTGATTCCGTTTCATGGCGTTTCTAATCGACGGGCTAGTCTAGGGCAAGACCGAGGACGTTTTGTGGTGCCAGAAAATTTCAACGATCCTTTGCCAGAAGATATTTTGGCAGACTTTGAGGGCGGTGAGGCGTGAAGCTTTTACTGGATACCCAATGTTTTTTGTGGTGGTTTTCTGAACCCGAACGATTGGCTGAGAGGGCGATCGCCCATATTACCGATGAACGCAATGAGCTATGGCTTTCGGTGGTAAGCATCTGGGAAGTGGGCATCAAGGTTGCATTGGGTAAGCTTCCCTTACCGGAACCTGTTGAGCGCTATATTCCAAGTCGGATGGCGCAGTTGGGGACAAAATCACTAGAGATTCGTGCGGCTCATGCCATGCGGGCAGCGGCGCTACCGATGCACCATCGAGATCCCTTTGACCGAATGTTGATTGCCCAAGCTCAAGTGGATGACATGACGATTGTGAGCGCGGACGCAATGCTAGCTCAGTATGATGTTGCTGTGTTTTCGCTCTAGGTTGAAATGTTTTGATGTAAGGGTGATCGCTACGCACCAAAAGTCCGCCGTCCCATCCCATACACCCTACGGTGTACACAGATCTCTTGGTTTCGACACCCTCTGTTTCACCGGTGACGCTCAATCCCTCAAGCTGCGTCAGCTCCTGGGTGGCTGCGATCGCGCCTGACCCTTCAATTTCTAACTCGATTGCAGCTATAATTTCATACTTTACAGCGGTTTGCAGTGTGATTAAGGACAGCTCGGCGGATCTTGATTTCTGAGGTTAAAGCTGCCAAGCAATTTGAGTTTAACTGGGTGTCCTCTATATGACTGAAAACCGCTGTATCTGTATTGTTTAATTGTGGCTTAAGGCTATTCATACTTGGGTAAAACTTGATTTTTTACGTTAAAAATCAATTACCATTTCTCCAAATTATCAGAAATTCATAAAGAACTAGACACATCTGGTATTGTGTCCCGCAGTGATCGCCGCTTTGCCCATTGTTGACGATTATGCTCCGCAAGCATCTCATTAATAGCGGCAAAGTCTTGATTACACTCAGCCATCTCCAACCGAGTCTTGCGAAGATTAGCCAAAAGACGCTCAGAGGTGGCTGGATCGGGAATATGTGCTTGCATTGTCATGATAGATTCCACTCAATCTTAACTTCTTCGATGCTACGCTCCCAAGCCGGAATTCTGGCCTGAGTTCTTTCAATCGCCTTATCCAGTAACTGTAGTATATCAACAGGCAAATCCGGTTGAGTATAAGAAGCCTGAAGTTGAAGACTGGATAATTGAGAAAACGAAGCGATCGCCTGCTCAGACACATTCTTCATCTCATCCATATAAGACAGCGTTTGTTCAGACTCTCCAAACCGTTCAAAAATTTTCAGTTCAAGAGCTGTAGATTTGTCCACAATCTCAAGAGACTCTTGTTTCAAGCGATTGATAACTTCAGTTGTTTCTGACCGCAGTTTTGCCATAGCTGTTGGACTTATCCATGTTGTTTAGGTAGAAGAAGAATCATCCTCGCCTTTATTCTGTAACTCTTCCTTTGCGCCACGCAGAGCCTTGGCGATCGCCCCACCAATTTCTGGCAGTCGTTTGGGGCCAAAAATCAGCACCGCTACCCCAAAAATAATTGCAACTTCAGGCCAACCTAAACCAAACATCGTTCAACATCCTACAAACTAGGGGGCACGTCTTCAAAAGCAAAACTCCGTCCCCATGCCGCAAAGGGCTGAAGACGGAGATCATAAGCTAGAGTCTTTAAACAGCAGGAGCTTCGCGATCTAACGAACCTTCCACCATCTTAAATTCTTGCTCCAGACGTTTCTTGAGCTTTTCTGGAATGGGACGATTGGGGTACGAGCTGTAGTGCCCCGCCAACCCATTGAGGGCAGTCGTCATGGTCATAAACGAGCTAAGACTCGCCACCGAAGACTTGCGACGATACTGGGAAATAAAATCGCTGATCTTAGACCTTGCCTCAGATTGTGCCGCAGACTTTTCTGCGGTGCCTTCTGGCAGCTCGATCGCTGTCCGTAGGCTAGTAATGAGTGCTAAGGTATCTTGACCATAGTTACCGCTAAGACCCGTGGGTGTGGCACTAGAGCAACTGGTCAGCAATAAAGAGGCGGATAGGGCAATACTCAGGAAAAAAGCAAAAAATCGCTTCATAAGCTTCGGATTCTCTCAAAAACATGGCGTGGTTCAACAGGCAACATGGCATCAATCCGCCATATCTTGAATGCTTGACGTAGTTCCTACAGAATAAACCATTCATCCCTTACTTTTCTGATTTCAGGGCAGATGCGATCCCCATTTAATCAACCCTTAAAATGTCAGACTCACCGCCTCGCGCTGGATATACGCTCCCTGTTTTTGCCTGTGGCGCGGCGATCGCCGCCCTACACTGGCTTTACGACAGCATTGCCCTAAAAACCGTCACCCTCGATTTAATTCACCCAGCCCAACCTGCCGAGATTGAAATTGAAAGTGTGTGCGGACTTAAGCCAGGTGTTGCCCTTGCGATTACCCGCAGCGATCCTGGCGATAACCTAGACCTCACCCGCAATACTCCGATTTGGGCACTGGTCGAATGGGCACCGTCTACACAAACAGATTCCGTCGTTATTTTGGGGGGTGAAGGGATTGGTCGCCAACAGCAGGGGGCTGGCGATTCTGCAATCTATGCCTATGCCAAAACGCTGATCGAGACAAACTTGAGCCAGCGATTGAAGGAGGGCGATAGCTCCGCACCAGGAGTCCGCATCCAAGTCACAATCCTCCTCCCAGAGGGTCGCGCCTTAGCCAAGCGCACCTCTAACGAAGCCTTTGGTGTGGTCGAAGGGCTTTCGCTATTAGGCACATCGGGTATTTCCCAACCGCTGAGCGCACCCCAACAGCTAGAGATTTTTCGGGCAGAGCTGAAAGAGAAAGCCAGCCAAAGCGATCGCCTGGTTTTCTGCATTGGCGAAAATGGTCTAGATTTATCCCGAAAGTTGGGCATCCCAGAAGCGTGTTTAGTCAAAACCGCGAACTGGCTTGGCCCTCTGCTGGCGGAAGCAGGGATGCAAAAAATCAAGTCTATTTTGCTGCTGGGCTATCACGGCAAGCTGATGAAGTTGGCAGGCGGCATTTTTCATACCCATCACCACGTTGCAGACGGTCGCCAAGAAATTTTGACCGCGCATGGAGTCCTGGCAGGGCTACCCACGCCAGAACTTCAGCAGTTGCTTCAGTGTGCATCCGCTGAGGATGGATTGACCTACTTGCGGCAGCTTGAGCAGAAGACGGGGCAACCTTGGGTAGCTCGGGTTTATCAGTCTATTGTGGGTGCCGTTGAGGAGCGATCGCAGCACTATATCTACACCCACAGCGAGCAACAGGTACAGGTCGGGGGTGCCTTGTTTGGGCGCGATCGCCAGATTTTTGCCATTAGCGAGACAGGTCAAAAGCTCTTAAACCAATTCAAGAGCTGAATTGAGACAGTCAGCGTCAGTCAATATTATTCAGTGCTAGGCTACGAATAGCCGCTACAGGAAATGAGCCAGAGGGTCGGCCAAGGATGGGGCTAATTATGATATGTATTATCTGAGCTTTCAATAGAAGCCGATTTGCGTCCGGTTGTCATTCCTGAGACAGATCCTGGACACTACATTTCCTTCAAACATGCGCTCAATCTTCGATGCCCTGATGAAGATACAGGGGATTGGCATTTCAAATCGGCGTTCTTTTCTCGAGCAGATTGTCACCTCTCTGATTGCTCAATTCCCTTAGCAGGTTTAGGGGAAACCGTCGATACCGTCGCATCTCTGGGAACGAAGGGTATCCGCGATATGGCGAATGTTATGGCACAGGCACAGGCACAGATACCGACCAAGCCGAATCAAGCTGTATACGTCGCCAACCATTACAGGGCGATCGCCGATCTCGCCATGCTGGAGCTACAGCAGGCAAGAATACCAAGTTGTGCGACTAATGAGGTCATTAACAATTGGCTAGATACACCTGAGCAAATTGAACACCTCAGGCAGCATTACCTTGAGCCACTGGAAAATCAACTGTCTGGTGAAGCTTTAAGGTTTTTCAACAAATGGATTTTAACCGTGAGCTTCCCTTAGACTTTTCACAAACTCAGCATATATCTGTGATGCGTACCATTGCTCAGCGTCTTCAGGATACTCCCTATGTCCTGAAGGGTGGTACAGCATTGATTCTCACCCGATCTTTAGAGCGCTATTCAACGGACTTAGATTTTGACTCCGATCAAAAGCTTAATCTGGCAGGTCGAATTGAAGTTGCACTCAAAACCATGCGGGATATCGAATTGCGTTCGCTTAAGCTCGTTAAAGATACAGATACGGTACAGCGCTACAAAATTCACTATGCTGATCGACAAACGGGTGAAGAGACCTTACTCAAAATAGAAACTAGTTTCCGGCAAATTCCTTCGCTGGGTGCCGTTGAAACAGTGGATGTCAGTAAAAAAAATGTTTTTCGACCTGAGTGGTATACGTCGCTTAGGAATAGATGAAATATCTCTTCGCAAAGGACAAGGAGACTATATCGTTGTTTTAGTAGATTTAGATAAACATGAATTAATTGGGTTAGTCGAATCACGGAAGCACAAAGATATCAAAGCAGTGCTTAAAAGCTGGGGAGAGGAGACTCTTAGCCAAATCAAAGAAGTCAGCATCGATTTATCTGGCAGTTATAGAGGACTGATCAAAAAGATATTAACAAGTGCAGATATTGTGGCCGATAGATTTCATGTCATGAAACTAGTAAATGATGAATTAGATAGAGTCAGAAATGCAGAAAAAAGATGAATAAGCGATGCATCAACAGAAAGAAGCATTCCGAGATATTTTTAATGATGCCAGAGATTGGACAGATGGAGTATTCAAACTGCTAAGTTAGCTCAAAGATGCTCAAGCTACATTTCGGGATAGCGCTGGTACAATTGTTCGCTGGTTTGGTGAGATTAGTAACTATTTTGAATCTCGAACAACGAGTGGGGCAGTTGAAGGGATAAATAACCGATTGAAGTTAATCAAACGTTCAGGTTATGGGTTTAGAAACTTTTCCAATTTTCGTTTGCGGTGCTTGATATGCTGGCATCTTACTATCAGCTAGGCATACTCTAGCCGGAAGAGCCTTAAGCCACTTGGAAATGAATTGTATAAATTCATTCTTGAATGCTTATTTAAAATCCTGAAGTTCGTCCTACAGCCTATGAACTAGTACAAAAGTGTAAAAAACTTTGTTATCCAGTTGTCGAAAGAAAAACTGGGAAATGTAGCTACTTACATCCAACTTGGAACTGGGGAAAATTACAAGTAACAATGGAGAAACTATTTTTTTCATTTCGATAGTGTTTACGGAAACAACCCAACGCTTGGGCAGCAAGTTTGCTATTCTCCATTCCCCGGAAGACCCTATCAACGTGCACATCCTGTAATTGTCATTCAAACTCAAAACTCTGGATCAAATTCATAAAAAAGACCTGGATTTTTGCTTTCTGAACTCCTTAGAGAGTATGATTTTTTTGAAATTGTTGGCAGTTTACTTACAGTAAAATTAGATTTCGCTACTCACCTTAAAGCGTCCATAATGAAATGCTTCTATAGGTATGTCATTTTGCTGATCGCAAATCAACTCTGCCAATAGAACAGCAGTAATGGGAGTCAACAAAATACCATTGCGATAATGGCCAGTCGCCAGCATCAAATTTTTGTAAGGGCTTGCGCCTAAAATGGGCAATTCATCGGGTGTTGCAGGGCGAAACCCCCACCAGCTCCGTTCAAAAATCCAGTCTTTTAAAGGCGGATACAGCCGACTGCTTTCGGTAAGAAGCTGTTGAATGCCTGCTGAGGTGTTGTGGAGTGTGAAGCCCACATCCTCGCTGGTGGCACCAATCACAACCCGTCCATCTTGGCGCGGCACAATGTAGGTTCCGTTGCCAAATAGCACATGGCGGATCGGCTGTTTTCCTGTCTTTGATCGCAGAGACAACATTTGTCCCTTACGCGGCACAACAGGAATCGAAAGCAATTCCCCTGTCCATGCCCCTGCGGCTAAAAGGTAGCAGTCGGCTTTATACACATCATCGGCAGTATGCACCCCCGTCACCTGATTGCCCTCATGGGCGATGCGCTCCACCGTTACGCCATCGCATAGCGTTACGCCAAGCTGCTGCAATGCAACACACAAGGCTTTCGCCATCGCCTGATTATTGACCTGCCCATCCTCTGGGAACCACCAGCCCCCTGTGATTTCGCAGCCTAAGTCAGGCTGGAGGGCGTTGAGGGAAGGGCGATCGCACCACCTATTCACTTCAGGCTTATCTACTACAGCATCGCAAAACCGCTCAACATCCCCATACAGGGGCGCAATGATGCCGCAAGGCCAATACTCAGGATCGATACCCGTCAGAGACTCTAGCTTACTCGCCCATTCTGGATAAAGCGATCGACTGCGGAGACATAGCTCCAGCATTGGCCCTGGCAAAATACCTTCCGCCTGAGGAGCCAACATTCCGGCAGCGGCATGGAGCGCAGCCTCTTGGAAATTGCGACTGAGGATTTTGACCGATACACCACGCAATGCCAGCTCTAGGGCGGTCGCCAATCCAATAGCTCCGCCCCCGATGATTAAAACATCGCTGTGTATCTTCATGAGTTTTCTAAGCCTATGAAACTCATCGTTCAAAGGATTTTATCCATTAAACTGATTGTGCCACAGGGTCTCTAAAAGCTTTGTATCCTTTTAGAGGCTATCGAGAAGGCCCAAGCGCCCTAAAATTAACGCCCTGAGTTTCTTGGCGAAATTCTTCTACTTCTTCGGTATAGCCAATGGGTAAAACGCGCTCAACGTTTTCATGGGGACGAGGGATAATCACCCAAGTCTCCAGAACACCCCCGTATACCTTCTCAACCACATCAATGCCCGCCGCCATTGCCTGCTTCACTTCAGACACATCGCCGCGAATATTGACGGTAAAGCGCGCACTTCCGGCGCGGAGATAGCCCACCAACGTCACCCGACCTGCCTTCAGCATGGCATCCGAAGCAGCCAATACCGCCGGAAAACCTTTCGTTTCTAATGATCCGACTGCCTGTTGAGAAGGCATTGAGTTCGTCATTACAATTCGCTCCTGAAGAAATACTTTAAGTCTTGACTAGACGCCTAAAAATGCCGCTCTAACTTTAAAGGTTAAACCGAAAGTCTTCAACGTCTTCGGTAAAGTGGATGGGCAATACGCTTTCCACATTTTCAGGAGGGTTTGGCACAATATAGTGGCTTACTAAATTGTCACCAGGCGTTTCCTCTACTGCCCTAACGCCAGCTTCAACCGCTCGCGTTACCTCTGAAACACGCCCGCGAATGGCAACCAAAAACTCTGCGCGTTCCGCAAGTCCATAATAAACAAGCGTTACAGCACCTGCTTTAACCATGGCATCTGCTGCGGCCAATACAGGAGGAAACCCAATAGTCTGAATAACTCCAACGGCCTGGGGCATGATTTTTTGTTTCAAATGGGCAAGGTCAATTATAGAGTTTTTTGGAGCGCAGGTACGGAAAATCTGACGAAAAGTCTAGGGGAATCGTGAAGATTTTGTTAAACTGGCTACATTAAATTATTTGACGATTTGTTTGCCCTGCTCTTAAGAGAACCGATTAAAGCCATGACTTCAACCAAGCCGATTGTAATTTCGCCTTCGATTTTGTCCGCAGATTTTAGCCGTCTGGGAGAGGATGTCCGTGCGGTGGATGAAGCGGGCGCTGATTGGATTCATGTGGATGTGATGGACGGACGATTTGTCCCTAACATCACCATTGGGCCGTTGATTGTTGAGGCATTGCGTCCGGTCACTCAGAAGCCTCTGGATGTTCACCTGATGATTGTGGAACCCGAGCGCTACGTGGCAGATTTTGCAAAGGCTGGGGCTGATATCATTTCGGTCCATGCGGAATCTAGCTCTACCACTCACCTTCACCGTTGTTTGGGGCAGATTAAAGAGTTAGGTAAGATGGCTGGGGTGGTTTTGAACCCTGGTACGTCTTTAGATCAAATTGAGTATGTACTAGACCTATGTGATCTTGTGCTAATTATGAGCGTTAACCCTGGGTTTGGGGGTCAAAGCTTTATCCCTGGTGTAGTTCCTAAAATTCGTCAGCTCCGTCGAATGTGTGATGAGCGTGGATTGGATCCTTGGATTGAAGTGGATGGTGGGCTTAAGGGTGCCAATGCTTGGCAGGTCATTGAAGCTGGCGCAAATGCGATTGTGGCTGGATCTGCGGTCTTTAATACGTCAGATTACGCTGAAGCCATTCGCTCTATTCGTAGCAGCAAGCGCCCTGAACCAGAATTGGCAAGGGTTTAGGTTACATAGATTGCTTTAAAGCAGCCGCTTTCCAAAGAATGGAGAGCGGCTGTTTCTGTATGTTTGCAATTGTCATAAACCGATTCATCAATCTCCTTTTGGGTAGGTTAGTCAATAGCGCCATGACTAACCCACCCCGCCCTACGGGCACCCCTCCGAGGAGGGGATTTTTCTCAGACCTTTCTGTACACTGCAGGCTCTGTAAGAAAGCATTTCAAACAATTGCCGTACTAGGGTTAGATTTTTATTTCCTGGTGATGTTTCTACCCCACTGGAGAGGTCAATGCCAGAAGGATTGACTTGGGTGAGGGCGGCGATCGCATTCCCCCCATTCAGCCCCCCCGCCAAGAGCCAAGGGCGTGTTGGGGCAAAATCTTGTACCAGTGCCCAGTCCCACGTCTCGCCAGTCCCACCAAGGGCATGGGCATTAAAGGCATCCAGCAAAAAAGTATCCACCGTCTCTGCGTAGGGTTCGGTGAGAGCTAACGTCTCTGCGGTTTTTACCCGAAACGCTTTAACTAGCTCTATTTTGGGTAATTCACGGCGTAAGCTTCGACAAAACGCAGGGGATTCTTGACCGTGAAGCTGCACTCCCGTCAAAGTGCCTTGATGAACTGTCGTAATGATCTGATCGAGGGAGGCGTTAGCAAAGACCCCTATTTTCGCAAGGATGCCGCCGTTCAGCGTTATTTCAGGGAGTTTTGCGACAATTTCACCAATTTTTTCGGGCGCGATATATCTGGGCGATTCTGCAACGCAGATAAATCCGAGGGCATCTGCTCCGAGGGCGGCGATCGCCACAGCCTGATCTGCCCGAGTAATGCCACAAATCTTAACGCGCAGCTTTTGTGCCATAAAAGTTAGCCTTTCGCCCGTGCATTGCGTAGCCTAATGTTAACTCTTTAAAACAAACTGATAGGGATACCCCAAGGGTTTTTTATAATCCTGAGAGTCCTTTCGGGATCGCACTGGGTTCCGTTTTTGACGGGCGACCATCCCAAAATTCCTATGATTTAAGCCGGAGAAACAACTTTATGAACACCACTTTACTGGCGACTGTTGCAGCATCCCCCTCTAACTGGTCGATTCAGGTTGGCATTATTATGCTTTTAACCAACCTATTTGCCTTCTTTATTGGACGCTATGCGATTCAACATAAAGGCGTTGGCCCTGGTCTGCCTGCAAATATGCCAGACGTTCTAAAAGGGTTTGGTATTCCTGAGCTATTGGCGACCACTAGCTTTGGTCATATTTTAGGCGCTGGAATGATCTTGGGTCTGCGTTCTACGGGAGCGTTTTAAGGAGATGGCTGCAAACTAAAGTTACTAGGCTGGGTTGGGTTTCGACTCCGTGTTCGACTGAGCGATAGCCGCATTGTCCTGAGCTTGTCGAAGGGAAGTCTCAACCCCCGCCAATACGGGATTTGAGGGTTGAGCGAAGCCGAAACCCGTTTTATGCATAGAATTTCTATCTAGCCGACTGTCTTAAGGTCTGGAACGGCTTCGGCAATCTTCGCCGATAGAAACGGGATGATGGCTTCGGTGGCGCTGGCCTGTTGACCTTCGGTAAAGACCACTAACAAATAGGGGTGCTTATGGGGCAGCTCAACATAGGCCGCATCATGACGGGTATTGCTCGTCCAGCCTGCCTTTGACCAGACCTTCGCCGCTAGGGGCAAACCACCCCCAATAAAGCCTGTGATCTGATTTTCAGGATCTTCTGCCAATGCTTCAGGGTCTAGGTTGCGCTCCATCAGGTTGAGCATAGACTGCGATCGCCCTGCCGAAACCGCCACTCCCCCCACAATGCCGTGGAGCAGCCGCGCTGTCGCGTCGGTAGTGAGTCGATTACGATTTTCGCGCTGAATGCCCACAAACGCATCTTCGCGACCGTAAGGCCCATCTCCCCAGGTTTTTTGGTTGACATTAATGCTTTCTAGCTCAGTCCAACCTAACCCTTCAAAATAGCGATTCACGATATTGCGCTGCGCTTTCCAGGTCTCAAAGGGGCCAGGCGGCAACTCTGGGCCACTGGTCGTGCCCGTGAGTAGATCCATCACATAGCCCGTTGCGTCATTGCTAGAGTCTACAATCATGTCTGCCAGCGCCCGATTTAACTCCGGCGTCGGTGGAATCATACCCTTCTGTAGCCACTCATGGCAGGCCACTAGATAAAACAGCTTCACCACACTGGCAGGGTAAATGGGTTCTACCCCGCGATAGCTCACGCCCCGCACAGGGTAGCCCCAAAACTCATCGGGTGTTAAAGCGCCCCCCGTATTCACCGGAAACGGAGGATCGTAGGTGAGCCACGTAAACGCAAGCTGGTTACGCGCCAGCCACGGGAACTCGGCCCAAACCTCTTCAAGAATAGTCTGGGCTTGAGCATTAAGATTTTCGTCAGATCGATAAAACGCCATAGGTTGTTATGCTCTCTGCCTAGCTACTGTGTGCACACAAGTCTGAGAAAAATCCCCTCCTCGGAGGGGTGCCCGTAGGGCGGGGTGGGTTAGTCAGTTGCGCAACGACTACCCACCCCTAACCCCTCCCCTTGGCGTAGCCTCTCTGATATGAGATGGAGGGGATTTATGAATCGGTTTATGGCAAAACCTTTATAGAAGGAAAACTTTAAGCCTTGTGTGTGGTAGCCCTGCCTAGGCTCCGGTACCGCTGTTTTCAGCTTCACTCAATGCCTGAAGCGTTTGCTTGTGGCGATCGAGCTTAAACACGAGGGTAGAAAGCGGCGGCAAACATAAATCAAGGGAGTAGGCACGGTTGTGGAAAGACCATTCTTCCGTCCACTTACCGCCCAAGTTGCCCATGTTGCTGCCTCCGTACTGACGGGCATCGCTATTGAGAAGCTCAACATAAAACCCAGCCTCTGGAACCCCGACGCGGTAGTGGCTATGGGGCTGCGGCGTAAAATTGCACACCGTCAGCGTAAACTCATCAGAATTTTTAGCGCGACGCAAAAAGGAGATCACGCTGTGGCGATTATCGTTACAGTCCACCCATTCAAACCCATCGTAGGCAAAATCTTGAGTGTGAAGTGCCGCTTCTCGGCGGTACAGGTGATTTAGCTCCGCCACAAACTGCTTAAGCTGGTGGTGGTGTTCGTACTGAAGCAAATGCCACTCAAGGTCGCCCCAGACATTCCACTCGCCCCGTTGACCAAACTCCATCCCCATAAAGAGCGTCTTTTTGCCCGGATGGGTGTACATAAAGCCATAGAGGCAGCGTAGGTTAGCAAACTGCTGCCACTCGTCCCCTGGCATTTTGTTAAGCATATTGCTCTTGCCATGCACCACTTCATCATGAGACAGCGCCAGCATGAAGTTTTCCGTAAAGGCATACATGATGCTGAAGGTGAGATTATTTTGATGGAACTGCCGGAACCACGGATCCATGTTGAAGTAGTCCAACATGTCGTGCATCCAACCCATGTTCCACTTGAGGTTGAAGCCCAAGCCCCCCACGTAGGTCGGCCAAGACACCATTGGCCAAGAGGTTGATTCTTCGGCGATCGATAAAACACCAGGGAAGTAGTTAAAGAGTGCGTTGTTAAGGTGACGTAAAAAGTCAGCGGCCTCAATATTTTCGCAGCCGCCGTAGTCATTGGCGACCCATTCACCATCCTCACGGCAGTAATTCAGGTACAGCATGGACGCAACTGCATCGACGCGAATTCCGTCAATGTGGTATTTGTCAAACCAAAACAGGGCATTGGCCGCCAAAAAGTTTTTAACTTCAGGACGCCCATAGTTAAAAATTAACGTTCCCCATTCTTTATGCTCGCCTTTACGGGGATCGGCATGTTCGTAGAGGTGGGTACCGTCAAAAAAGGCCAGCCCGTGACCGTCTTTCGGGAAGTGTCCTGGCACCCAATCGACGATTACCCCAAGGCCGTGATAATGGCACTGATCGACAAAATACATAAAGTCTTGGGGCGTGCCGTAGCGTGAGGTGCAGGCATAGTAACCCGTCACCTGATAGCCCCAAGAGCCGTCAAAAGGATGCTCTGAAACGGGGAGTAGCTCAATGTGGGTAAAGCCCAGGTCTTTGACGTAAGGGATCAGGCGATCGGCTAATTCTCGATAGGTCAGAAATCTGGCGTGGGGCTTGAGTTCTGCAACGCTGATAGAAATTCCAGGCTCCCCATTTGCAAGCTGAGGGGGATCGTCAGAATTTCCGTGCATCCAAGAGCCGATGTGCAGCTCATAAATCGAGACGGGCTGAGCCAGCGGGTCGGCATGACGACGGTTCTCTAGCCAAGCTGAATCGTTCCAGGTATAGTCACTGAGATCAGCGACAATAGAGGCCGTTTTAGGCCGAACTTCTTGGTAAAAGCCGTAGGGATCGGTCTTTTCGTAGATGTGCCCTTCTTCGTTTTTAATTTCGTACTTATAGCTTTCGCCAACCGCCAGTTCTGGAACAAAGAATTCCCAAATTCCGGTGGGGCCTTTGCGCATTTGGTGCTTGCGACCGTCCCAATAGTTAAAGTCACCAATAATAGAGACATTGCGAGCATTGGGTGCCCAAACCGCAAAATAAACGCCGTTTACCCCTTCTATGGTGGTAAGGTGCGCTCCCAGCTTTTCGTAGATGCGCTGGTGGTTACCTTCGGCAAAGAGGTAGCGATCATATTCTGTGAGCAGTGGAGACTTAAAGGCGTAAGGGTCGTATATAACCCGCTCATGGTCGCCTTCAGTGACCCGAAATTGATAGGTGGGCAGTTCAGCCCCAGCTAAAGCACACTCAAAAAAGTGCGGATGATGAGACGGCTGCATGGGGTGCTCAGAACGTTGATCTGGGCAGATGACCGTCACGGCATCCGCCGTTGGCATGTAGGCACGAATCACCCAGGTTGAGACGCCATTTTGCTCTGTAGCATGAGGTCCCAAGATTTCAAAGGGGTCATGATGCTGGTTGTCAATAATGCGCTGAACCTGATCGGGCGAAATCGAAACGGTCATGTAAAGTACCTATGTTAAAAAATCCCAATCTAGTCAACAGTGACAATCTGAGACCCAAAAATTGAGTATTAAACGATTTATTAGGCAATGCTACCTAAGCAGTAAAAAAGACTTGCGTTGCGCCAAGTTAAATCTTACCGGACAAACTCTGACCTGTTTAAGATCGAAGGGGTGAGTGATGTATAAAGCGTCGAAAATAATGCATTTTTTAAGGTTTGAGCCGCTTAGGACTAATTTTATAAAAGTTCGGTCATTATTAGCTTAATAGGATTCGATCTACAAATTTTGCAATGAGTTGATTTGCGTCTGGAGTCTCCTGAAGTGAAGCTAAAACCTGCCGTAAGTGGTCATCATCGTCGAGATATCGGCTTTGATATCGCTGTATGCGTGTTGCTAAGTCCTTGGGATTTAGCTCTGGGTGAAACTGAAACCCATAAAAGGGCTTACTTTCCACTTTAAAGGCATGATATGGGCACCGTTCCGTCGAGGCAAGGCAGATTGCCTGTTCGGGTAAGGTCAAGGCTCGCTCTTTATGCCCAGAAATGGCAAGAAAGCCATTAGGGACATCGTGGAGGAGGAGATCGTTTTGCGCTGCGGGTGCCAACTGCATTGGATAAACGCCCATTTCCATGCGAGTAGAGTCTTCAATAACCTGACCGCCTAGAGCTTCCACTGCTAACTGAAAGCCGAAGCACGAGGCAAAAACCGGAATGCTCTCCTGTACACAATACGCTAGTAGGGTCTTCGCGTCTTCGACGAAGGGATACAAGATCGGCTGGAGAACAGAAGCATCGCTGGATCCACCCACAAACACTGCATCATACTCAGCGGCGTGTTTTGCATTAAAGTTAGGCGTGTCAAAAACGTTCAGCGTGGTGAACTGAGAGGCCGCTAGGCCGCTGTAAAATACAAACTCTTGTAGCTCTTCTGCCCGCGTTACGTCGTCGTCTCGAATTTGCAGATATAGAATCCGAAGCTTGGCAGGAGACAGAGTCATAACATCCATCGTGAGGCGTGAAGCGCATTGAGGTGTTCTACATTATTATCAGGGCATGTTGGACGCTATTCTGAGGTGAAATGCACCTTATTCAGAACCATTTTGAATCTCTAGATGGCTCTAAATTACCTAAAAACTTTGGTTACGGCCTATAATGGTGGGGTTTAAACCCACTTTTTACAGGCAAGACTTAGCCAATGCGTTAAGTTAGGCAAATAATATCAGTTTAAAATTCTGCTTTGAATAAGGCGCTATGGCCCTTCCTTCTAGCTCGGCTGTGCGTCCTCAGATTTTAATCTGTACTTTAATCAGGTCTGAGGCGCTTCTTAGCTCAATTAATCAGGTGTTAGAGCGCGATCCCTACTATAAAGTCGTGCAAAGCCCTGATGCAGACACATTTTTTAAGACTGTCGTTCAAGATCGATTTTTAATTGATTGTCTGATCATAGAGCAGCAGCCAGACCTCAATAAAATCATTCGTCGCCTCCATCGGGAGGCTATTGTGCTACCGCTTGTGATGTTGGCCGAGACCGCGCTGGATGAGGATAAATCTTCAACAGATGCGGAATGGGTGGATCCTATTTTTGATATGAGCCTGTACCATACCGCTGAGGTGCAGATTGCTCAGACTGAAATTCCGCAGCTTCTTCAGCATGTTGACGGCGCGATCGCCAATTTTTTGAAGCTTTCGCCCCAATCTCGTTTAACCCATCAGCTCGAGACCGAAGATTTATCCACGCTGTCTGCCTTTGGGGAAACCTTGGCGGCGCAGCAGCAGCGACTGTCTGACAAACTCCGCGAAAGACTTGGCTACATCGGCGTTTACTATAAACGAGATCCACAGCTCTTTTTTAGGCGTTTTTTAAAGGAGGAGCGAGAAAGTTTTTTACTTGAATTAAAATCAGACTATAGAGATATAATTCTGAGCTATTTTCGTCACGGCAGCGATATCAATCAGCAAATTGATGCTTTTGTGCATAAAGTTTTTTTTGCCGATATGTCTGTCTCTCAAGTGCTCGAAATTCACATGGAGCTGATGGATCGGCTGGCAAAGAAGCTTAAGCTAGAAGGGCGCAGCGAAGATATTTTGCTAGATTATCGCCTCACGCTGATTGATGCGATCGCCCATCTGTGCGAAATGTATCGACGCTCTATCCCACGAGAGCCATAGGCTTTTACACAACCTCTATAGATTTATTTTCTAAACTTTTTTGTCCTCTGTTTATAAGAAGAATTATTATGAGTGTCCGTCGAAAAACCTATGTTTTAAAGCTTTATGTTGCGGGAAATACTCCCAATTCAGTTCGAGCCTTAAGAACCTTAAATACGATTCTTGAAAAAGACTTTCAGGGCGTTTATGCCTTGAAGGTCATCGACGTGCTTAAAAATCCTCAGTTAGCGGAAGAGGATAAGATTTTGGCAACGCCCACGCTCTCACGCGTTTTGCCCCCGCCCGTTAGAAAAATTATTGGAGATCTTTCCGATCGAGAGAAGGTTTTGATTGGACTGGACTTATTGTATGAAGAATTGACCGATGCGAATGATGATGAAGGGTACTCAGCCTAGGATAGGATTTTAATAAATCACCTTATTTCTCATCTCATTTTTAATAAGCAATTAAAATGACTAATATCAAAAAAGTTAATGTAGAAGAACCTGCACCGCTTCGGGTAGAGGTGCCCAAAATTCGAACCAACATCGAAGGGTTTGACGACATTAGCTATGGGGGTTTACCGAGGGGTCGAACGACTCTAGTGAGCGGCACCTCAGGGACGGGCAAGACCCTATTTGCGATTCAGTTTTTGTACAACGGTATTGTTCAATTTGATGAACATGCCGTTTTTGTAACCTTTGAAGAATCTCCTAGCGACATCATTCAAAATGCCATGAGCTTTGGGTGGCATCTTCAGACGCTCATTGACGCGGGGAAGCTGTTCATTCTAGATGCCTCACCGGATCCCGAAGGGCAGGACATCGCCGGAGATTTTGATTTGTCGGCGCTAATTGAGCGAATCCAGTACGCGATTCGCAAATATAAGGCAAAACGGGTGGCGATCGACTCTGTGACCGCCATTTTTCAGCAGTACGACGCGGCTGGCGTGGTGCGCCGCGAAATTTTTCGGATGACGGCACGCCTCAAGCTGATCGGCGTTACCACGGTGATGACCACCGAGCGCATTGATGAGTACGGCCCGGTGGCTCGGTTTGGCGTTGAAGAATTTGTCTCTGATAACGTCGTGATTGTGCGGAACGTGCTGGACGGAGAGCGCCGCCGCCGTACCCTAGAAATTCTGAAGCTGCGGGGGACGAGCCACATGAAGGGGGAATATCCCTTCACCATTACGGGCGACGGCATCAATATTTTTCCGCTGGGTGCCATGCGTTTGACCCAACGATCTTCTAACGTGCGCGTCTCTTCGGGTGTGACAACCCTAGACGAAATGTGTGGCGGTGGCTTCTTCAAGGACTCCATCATCTTGGTGACAGGAGCCACGGGGACAGGCAAGACGCTGCTGGTCAGCAAATTTATCGAAAATGCCTGCTCTACGGGCGAACGCGCCATTTTGTTTGCCTATGAGGAGTCGCGCGCGCAGCTTTCGCGCAACGCGTCGTCTTGGGGCATTGACTTTGAGGAAATGGAGAGTAAAGGGCTGCTGAAAATTCTGTGTGCTTACCCAGAATCGGCGGGTCTAGAAGATCATCTTCAGATGATTAAGTCAGAAATTGCGGAGTTTAAGCCCTCGCGGATTTCGATTGATTCCCTATCGGCCTTGGCACGCGGGGTTAGCAATAACGCATTCCGGCAGTTTGTGATTGGCGTGACGGGGTTTGCGAAACAAGAGGAAATTACCGGATTCTTTACGAATACCACCGATCACTTCTTGGGTTCCCACTCCATTACGGAATCCCATATTTCCACTATTACCGACACCATTTTGATGCTTCAGTACGTTGAAATTCGGGGTGAGATGTCTCGCGCCATCAACGTGTTTAAGATGCGGGGTTCCTGGCATGACAAGGGTATACGGGAATATACCATTAGTGAACATGGGCCAGACATCAGAGATCCGTTCCGTAACCTTGAAGGCATTATTAGCGGTACGCCAACGCGGGTGTTCATTGACGAAAAAATGGAGCTATCGCGCATTGTGAAGGATGTGAAGGGGTTGACCGACGACGACCTTAAGCTGTTGTAGAAAGGGCAGTAGAAAAATGGGTTTCGGCTACGCTCAACCCTCAAATCCCGTATTGGCAAGGGTTGAGACTTCAGCTATCGCTCAGTCGAACACGGAGTCGAAACCCAATCCCAACCTGCCACTTTATTGATGTCCACCTACTTAGCAGAGCAAAAATCGGGATGATTTCCCCGAATGGGAAAATGACGACTAGGATATAAAAGCTGCGATCGCCGCGATGCTAAACAGCATCTAATGCCGTCAGCATTACATTGCCACAATCAGTTGCACATCGTTGAGAGTTGGGAGAACGTCCGTGTCTTCTGTTTTAAAAAGCATTCAGCAAACCGCTTTACAAAGTTCTCAGGCTTTGAATATTGCCTTGAATATCTCCGTCCGCTCCCGTCACTGCCGCGCTTGGATGGGGCTGATGGTGGCAATGGCAGGCTCACTCGCCGCCGCTGCCACCACCCTGCCCGTCTTAAGTCAGCCTTCCGCGACCACGACCGCTATTACCTGCGACCCCAACGCGCTGCCCCCCCCAGCCATTAGTGGCGGAAACGTTGGTGCTTCGTCTACTAGCCCCGTAGACCTCGGCTCTTTGCCCAGCAGCAATACCAGCGCTAAGGCCGCAGATCTGGGTACCCTGGCACCGCCTTCTAATACGTTGCAAGTTCCGAGCAAGCCAGAAGAAGTCACCATTACGACAACTCAAGCCATTACCTTAGAGCAGGCCATTAATTTGGCACAGCGTCGCAATCGAGATCTACAGATTGCCGCGCTTCAGGTTGAGCAGCAGCGCTTTGCGCTACGACAGGCTAAAGCTGCTCTGTATCCGGCGGTGAGTGCCAACGCAGGTATTACCCGCTCAGATTCTGCCCAAGCCGCGATCGCCGCAAAACAGGTTGGGCGTCCCAATCGCCCCAATGCCAGCAATAGCTTTAGCGGTAGCGTAGGGCTTAATTACGATGTATTTACCTCTGGACAGCGTTCTGCCAGTATTCGCGCCGCAGAATCTGCGCTTAAAAGCACTGAAAAAGCCTATCAAGTGCAGCTGCGGCAGCTCCGTCTAGATGTTGCCAATGACTACTACGATTTACAGCAGGCGGATGAGTCGATTAAAATTGCCCAGCAAACCGTCGAAGGTGGACAAGAGAATCTTCGGGTCGCCCAAGCAAAGGAATCGGCAGGATTAGGTACTCGCTTTGATGTCCTTCAGGCACAGGTTTCTCTTTCTAATAGTCAACAGCAGCTGATTCAGGCTCAAAGTCAGCAGCAGGTAAGCCGTCGCCAATTGGCTCAACGGCTGAGCTTGCCAGAGGTTGTCACGGTAGTCTCTGCCGATGCGGTGGCGATCGCAGGCACATGGACGCCATCTTTAGAAGAAAGCATTGTCCAGGCGCTTCAGAATCGTTCTGAGCTGGGTCAGGTGCTCGATCAGCGCAATATTGCTTTGCAAAACCGCAAGGTGGCGCTCGGCAGCTTAGGGCCGCAGTTAACCTTTAATGCAAACATCGCCTTGGCAGATGATTTAGCCGACAACAACCTAGGTGCTTACGGCTATGGGGTAGGGGCACAGGCCAGCAAGACCATTTTTGATGGGGGAGCTGCAAAGGCAATCGCATCTCAGCAGCAGATTAATTCTTCGATTGCCGAAACCCAGTTTGTCAGCTTTAAGAACGTGATTCGGTTCCAGGTAGAGCAAAACTACTACACGCTGCAATCGAGTCGAGAGCGGATTAGCACCACTCGCTGTGCCATTGAGCAGGCTGAGCAGGGGTTAACTCTCGCAAAGCTCCGGCGCGATAATGGAGTGGGCACCAGCTTAGAAGTGAGCAATGCCACGACTGACTTAGCCCAGGCTAGAAACAATTATCTTGCAGCTATCATTTCTTATAACCGTGCGCTGTCTGCACTTCAGCGATTTACGGCACAAAAGTCTACACCTTAAGATTTTGTGTAGATAAGCAAAGGGAGCGTTTGGGCGGACTCTTGGTGCGTCACCGCTCTGAAAGAGCTAGCTATCGCCTATATTCTCTTTCCGTCAAATCCTTGCCGTGTAAGCATAAGCCCGAGGAAAATCCCCTCCGGGCACTGTTCATTTAAGCCGTGACGTATTTAAAGCCTCTGGAGGATAGGAGTTCGAGCATTGCGACAGGACGATCAAGATAGCCCATTGGTATCGCTGGAGCCTGGTTTTCTCTAATCCCCAATGAGGTCGAACCCAATTATGAATCAACCGCTGCACGTCCAATGCTCGCTGTAATAGTCCGGCATGTTGTGCTGCCTTTAAGATCAGCCATCTAAGCGCTGCTAGCCAGACTATTACAGCGGACGATAAACGCGGTAGTTAATATTGGGGAAAATATTGTCCATCAGCGCCACTTTCTCCAGCCAGCCGGAGTCAATTTTTTCTTCTCGGATATCGTTGTAGAGTTTGTCAAACCGCACTAAATGCGATCGCGTTCTTCGTACCGCATAGGGCACCATTGTCCCCGTCCGCATAATAAACGCCCAGTCTGAGGCTTGAGCCAGCAAAATTTCCCGCGCGGCTTGGTTGAGGGCGCGCCACTCTAGCTCATCGGCAGGCTCTCGCTTGGCAAGCTCAATCATACGCTCAGCGGCCTTGTGGAGGTGTGGATAAATCCAGGCGTTGGTTTCATTGAGCCAGTATTCGTGAAAGCCCTTGTAGCCCCAGCTCGACTGTGATGGGCGACAAACCTGCTGATTCGGGTTGCCCCGCAGGTAGTCTGCCAGATGGGTCATTTCGTAGGTTTGCTGGTCGTGCCAAGACTTGCGGCAGAGAAAATCAATGAACTGAGGGCCTTCGTACCACCAGTGCCCAAATAGCTCCGCGTCGTAGGGCGACACCACGATCGGCGGGCGCTGCATAATGCCGTTGAGGTGACGCACCTGCCGCTCTCGGTTGATCATGAAATTTTCGGCGTGTTCGGCGGCTTTTTCTTTTGCCCAGTAGGGGTCGTACAGTGCCTTATCGCTCAAACCTAAGCCCTTGCCCGTAATTTTGTGGTACTTGATGCCCACGTTTTTACGCTGACCGTTGGGCATAATGTAGGGCTTGATGTAGTCGTAGTCCGCTTCCCAGCCCAAATCTTTGTAAAACTCGCGGTACTCAGCAGCACCAGGGTAGCCTACCTCAGAAGACCACACCTGCTGAGAAGACTCTTGATCTCGCCCAAAGGCGGCAACGCCAGTCTCGGTGAAGATGGGGGCATAGCTGCCAAAACGAGGGCGAGGCCGCGCGTAGAGAATGCCATGACCATCGGTCAAAAAGTAGCGTAGCCCTACGTCCGCCAGCATGCGCTCTAAGCCTTCGTAATAGGCACATTCCGGTAGCCAGATCCCCTTCGGTGCGCGCCCAAAGGCATCTTCATAGCTTTCGCAGGCCACCTGAAGCTGCGCCCATACGGCCTGAGGGTACATTTTCATGAGGGGCAGGTAGCCGTGGGTGGCACCACAGGTCATGATTTCAAGATTGCCATCGTCTTGAAATTTCTTGAATGCACCCACGATATTGCGATCGCAGTCTTCCCAGTAGGCGCGAATTCTGCCAAATTCTTCGATGTAGTATTCTGCCAAATACTTGACGTGACCATTGAAGGTATTGCGCTCAGCCTCTAGGGTTGCCAGCTCTTCTAGGGTGGCAAGGTAATCGTCATACCGAGCCTGAAGCAGCGGGTCTTGGAGCATTGCCACCAGCGGCGGCGTCATGCTCATGGTTATTTTAAAGTCGATGCCGTCTCGTTTTAGACCCTCAAACACCATGAGCAGGGGCACATAGGTTTCGGTAATGGCTTCATACAGCCACTCTTCTTCTAAAACGTAATCGCTTTCTGGATGCCTAACAAACGGAAGGTGGGCATGAAGCACCAGCGCAAGGTAGCCGACGGTCATAGAGCTTTAACCAATAGAGTTCAGGAATAGCGGGGATCTTTCAATGATTCCTTCCTATACGTCTCTATTGTGCCAGAGCGTGTACTACCCGAAACGCAAAATAATGAAGCTGTAATCTCAAAGGCTCAGATCAAAGGTTTTGAGATTGAATTTGAATCAGCGGCACTATGGACGCAGTTTTTGCGGCGGCTTCTGCGATGATCGCAGGCGAGATCTTGTTCCGCGACTGACTGGCGTAACGGCGACGGCCTCTTCCGGGGCAATCAGCCCTTCGACCCGACCATACCAACGCACCAAAACGCGCGCCAAACGTTCAGAATTGTGTCGAACCAAATGCGTTTTGGGGTCTTCTTCCATCACGTTTGCCAAAATCACGCGACAGCCCAACCGCATTAACTCATCGCGGTCGGTCTTGATGGGGTGAGAATTTTCGTAGGAATAGTGGTACTGAGCAGCAGCAGAAGGCGGCTGTTTTTGTACCAGCACCGCATCAAACAACCGCCGACCTGCTGCTGCGTCAATGGCCTTGATATGGTCAGAGACCCGATAGCCCGTGGTTTCCCCGGGCTGGCTCATGATATTGCACACATAGATGCGCGGGATGTCTTTACGACGGGCGATCGCCGTAATAATATCGGGCACCAGTAGGTTAGGAATCACGCTGGTGTAGAGGCTCCCTGGTCCTAATATGATGAAATCGGCTTCGGCGATCGCCTTCAGTACGCTGGGTAATGCAGGGGGGCGAGACGGCGTACAGCCAATTTTGACAATTTTGCCCCCAGCGGCGCTAATTTGAGATTCCCCTTCAATGCGCTGTCCGTCTTCAAATTCTGCCCACAGTCGCACGTCGCTGAGGGTGGCGGGTAAGACCTGACCACGAATGGCAAGCACCTGGGAACTGGTGGCGATCGCCTCCTCCCAACCGTTGGTAATTTCGCTCATTGCCGACAAGAACAAATTGCCAAAACTGTGGCCTGCCAGGCCATCTCCGGTTCTAAAACGGTACTGAAATAGCTCCGTAATCAGCTTTTCTTGATCTGCCAGTGCCGCTAAACAGTTGCGGATATCTCCTGGAGGTAGCCCCCCCATTTCTCGCCGCAGCCGCCCAGAAGACCCCCCATCATCCGCCACCGTCACCACCGCCGTAATATTGGCGCTGTATTCCTTTATGCCGCGCAGCAGCGTAGACAGCCCTGTCCCGCCCCCCACCGCCACAATTTTTGCGCCCCGATGCAGCCGACGATGGGTGAGCAGCCGATCGACTAGCTCATCATTGCCCTCCGGCATCAGCACTTCTGTAATCGAACCCAGGGTGCGAGACTGCCCCCACCAGACCAGCAATAGTCCTGTCCCAATCACCAGTAGCCCTCGCATATAGCCAGGGACATACTGCGTCACGACCTGAAGCAAAAGCTGCAAAAGCTGGATGACATAAAAAACGGGCGTCAACCGAATTAAGATTGCAAACCCCAAAACAGTCAAAACAACCCCAACCGCACTCATTAACAGCCATCGTTTGACCGACAACCCAGGTGCAAGCCATTTGACAGACTGCCCTAAGCGCCCTGGCAACTGTCGCCCCGCCTTTTGCGTAACGTTTTTCAAAACGTTCTTAAACAAAGCCATGATGGTTAGCAGTCAAACGACCTTGGGGAAGCGTCATGTCTTTAAGGGCAATGATGATATTGGCAGACAGGCTAAAACTACGCTAAATAATCAATATCCTCGAGGGGCATTGGCTCATTTTTAATGCGCAGAATGGGCAGGTTGGCAATGAGCGCCGTGGTGCGCTGGTCAGACTCTAAAGATACGTTAAGACTATCCATGTCAATCTCAACATAGCGAGACACCACCTCAAGGATGTCTCGACGCATAGATTCCATCATGGCTGGGGTGAGGTCTGCGCGATCATGGGCTAGCACAAACTTCAGACGTCGCTTCACCTGATCGCGGCTGTTGCTGTTGTCTGACCCAAAAAAGAGTTTTTCGATAAGCTCGCTGATCATAGGATTTCAACTTAATGCTTCAAGTTTTACGGCGTTACGGATCAACAATACAAAAAACGCTGTTTAACAACGCAAGAGCGGATATGGCTCAAGATTTAGATTTAAAGAGACGGCGGAACCGAGAGAACAGCGTGTCGTAGGCGGCGTTGAGGTCTAAGAAGTCAACGGTTTTACCTTCAATGCGCTGCACAATGTTGTTAAGCGCCATTTTGCTCAGAGATTCAACCTCTGACAAGACGAGTGGTTCGCCTCGATTGGTGGCAACAATCACTCTCTCGTCATCGGGGATAATGCCCAGCAGCGGAATGGACAGAATCTCTTGGACGTCACTTACAGACATCATGTCGTTAGACTGCACCATCGCCGGACGGATTCGGTTAATAATCAGCTTCACGTTTTTGATGCGGTTGGCTTCGAGTAGCCCAATCACGCGGTCTGCGTCCCGAACGGCAGAGATTTCGGGGGTAGTGACGACGATGGCTTCATCCGCAGCGGCGATCGCATTTTGAAAGCCCATTTCAATCCCTGCTGGGCAGTCAATTAGCACGTAGTCGTACTTTTTGGTGAGGGCGTAGGCTAACTGCTTCATCTGCTCTGGGGTGACGGCATCTTTATTGCGGTTTTGAGCCGCAGGTAAGAGTACGAGGTCGTTTTGCCGCTTGTCGCGCACCAGGGCCTGTTCTAGGCGACACTGACCTGCCAAAACTTCAAGGGCGGTATAGACCACTCTGTTCTCTAGACCCAGCAGCAAATCTAGATTGCGTAGGCCAAAGTCTGCATCCATGAGCGCAACGGAGCGACCATTACGAGCCAGGGCAGTGCCTAGGTTTGCGGTACAGGTTGTTTTTCCAACCCCCCCCTTGCCAGAGGTAATAACAATAATTCGACCCATATTGGTTTAAATACTCAACAGTTCTCGGTACGCTCGGTCATTTCTAAACGGAAGTTGCCGTTTCCCCTACGCCGATTAGGCTCATTATCCAGCATCTCGCCCCGAAGTGACGCCTCGCTTCGGAATCTCAGATACCCGCGAAATTTGAATGCCCTCAGCTCCAATTGAGGCGACCTCTGGATAAAACTGGTGGGGTGCCTTTTCTGGCGATCGCGCCACTTGGTCGGCAATCCGAAGCTGTGTAGGCTCCATCTGTAGCGCCATAATTTGGCATTCATGGTCGCCATTTGCCCCGGCGTGAGCGACCCCGCGCAGCCGCCCCCAAACCAAGATGTTACCATCCGCGATGATGGCGCTGCCAGGGTTGGTGTCACCGACCACCACCACCGACCCTGGGTGACGCACCTCTGTTCCTGAGCGCAGTGTTGTTTCCAGGTACAGCGGCTCAGCCAACATCGGCACCACAGGTAGGGGTGCAAACTTGACGGCATTGGCTTCTGAGAGGCGCAGCGCAGGGGACTGCTGCTCGACAGAGTATCCGGCAGTGACAGCAGTAATGGCAGTTTGACGACGGCTTGTTACGACCCGCTTTAGGGTAAGATTTGCGCCACACAGTGCCGACTCAAGCTGTTCAAACTGCCGTGGGTCTAAAAGCCTGTCATTTGCCATCAGGCACACAGAAGTATTGGGAGGCCAAATTTTAGCGCTAGACTCAAGCCGCTGCTGAAGCTGCTCCCAAAGTTGAGACCACTCTACGGTCATGACCTTGGCAGACGGTAAATGGAGATACAGCAGCCCCTGTACGGCCTGAAAAAAGATATGTCCACTTTGATTGGCTCGCTCTGCAGGAGAGGCGACCACTGAAGCATTAGCTGAAGCCTTCACTTTAATTTCTGTCGTAGACGCTGCTGCTGGGGGGGCACTATCAGGCTGCATAAACCATCCTTAAGAGTCAAAAAAATCCTCTAGGCCGCGCATTCCCCATTTCGGAAACGAATGCAATTGATCGAAATGCAATTTATCGAGGGGTGGGCGTAGTGGATCCATTGGGTCTTACCACATTCAGTCGCTGGCTGACAATAGTAATTCCGCCATTTTTAATCAGCACCGCAGAAATCCACTTGCGCGTGGGCTGCTGAGGTGCTTGACCTGTCTTAAAGATGCCGCCGGATGTCAAAGGTTCTAGGGTCATAACAGCCGGTTGAAGGTATCGCTCTAGGCTAATGGTTTCTTCAAGGGCAGAACCCAGCAATAGGTCATCTCCGAGAGGTTCTTTGACTACGGCATCAAAGCTAAAGGGTTGGCCTACGTTCACCTGTTCGGGGAGCGAAATGTTGACGCTGGGGGGCTTATCTCCGGCGGTCAGTCGCGTTTGCTCAGACAAGACTTCTTGAGACACAATTTTTTGGTCTGCAATGACGAGGCGCGATCGCACGGTTGAAGTAAGCTTCATGTCTCGGTCAGCCGCTTTGCGCACCCCACTGAGTGTGGTAGTGGTTTCGAGTGTGTAACGGTTTTGCGGGTCTGCTTTTAAGCTATTAATCTGCGTTTGATACTGAATCGATGTGGCGTCTTTCCAGAAGGTTTGGAGTGCCTGCTGTTGGGTTTTGAAATCTAAGCCATCCCCATGGGTAAAGCTAGGGCTATAAAACTTCATGGTGGAGTCTAGGTCTTTGCGACTGGCGGCGGCATCCCAGTTCTTGACGAGGGTGGCGATCACAGGGGGCACGCTTGAGCTGACGGCAGGCACTTGTGCTAACGGGGTTGCGGCAATGCTCGAGGGCAGCAGCCATGCCAAGCTGCCCAATAAAATCACAGCACTACCCAAAGTCGTGCTTACAAAATTTTGGGTGATGCCCTCTGGTGTCAATGCTTGAGCTGCATTGATAGGTCGTTGCCACTGCCACAGTTTTTTGACGTTCATGCCACATCCATACAACTACGATCTTTCCTTAAAACCGCCACATCGCGTGGTTTTGACTCAACCATAACCTACGACAGCGAAACGGAATTTAGATACCTTAGATTCTAAAGCACAGACTCAGAAAACAATTTTAAATTAATTGACTCAAAGCACTGTGAAATAAAGCGTTAAGGCCGATCCAATGCCATTTAGAATGACGGGGAGCAGAACGCAATTTCAGCAAAAATAAAGCAGATCCGCTGATACAATCAGGGCGCTCAGTGCATTTTGTTTGCCATGACCTTTTCTAATGCCTCCCCGTCTCGTCCTTCTCCCATTCGGCTTTTGGTTGCAGCCAGCGGCACCGGAGGGCATTTGTTTCCGGCGATCGCCGTGGCTCAATCCCTAGCAGACACTCACTCGGCCCAAGCCCAGTATGAGATTGAGTGGCTTGGAGTACGCGATCGCATGGAAACCCAGCTTGTGCCGAAAGCCTATCCCATGCATATCATTCCAGTAGAGGGGTTGCAGAGCAAGCCTAGCCTCAAGACCCTGGCGATTCTAGGCAAATTTGCGCTGTCATTTTGGCAAACCCGTCAGATCCTCAAACGCGGAAAATTTCGAGGGGTGCTGACCACTGGGGGCTATATTGCGGCTCCGGCAATTCTAGCCGCGCGATCGCTGGGGCTGCCAAGCGTACTCCATGAGTCCAACGCCATTCCAGGGAAGGTGACTCGGTTTTTGAGCCGCTGGTGTAGTGCAGTGGCCTTGGGCTTTGCCGCCGCGCAGCCCTACCTCCCAGGCGTAAAGACTCAAGTGGTAGGAACGCCTGTGCGAGAAGGTTTTTTGAAGGTTAGTCCGCTAGATCTAGGAATACCTCAAGAGGCGTTTGTGGTCGTCGTCATGGGCGGCAGCCAGGGTGCGTTAGGACTCAATCGCCTAGTGCGTCAATGTGCCCCACTGTGGCTTCAGACGGGGCTTTGGATTGTTCATTTGACGGGCGATCTTGACCCCGATATCAAAACGTTAACCCACCCGCACTACCTAGAAATGCCGTTTTACGACAACATGGCGGGGCTTTTGCAGCGCGCAAACCTTGCCATTAGCCGTTCGGGGGCGGGCACCATGACCGAGCTTGCCATTACGGGTACCCCTAGCCTGCTGATTCCCTACCCCTACGCTGCCGAAGACCATCAGTATTTCAACGCCAAGTATTTTGTAGACGGTGGCGCAGCCGATGTCTTTCGTGAAAAAGACCTCTCAGTGGCACAGCTTCAGGATGCGGTGCTGAGGTTAATGCGATCGCCTCAGGTGCTGCACCAAATGGCAACTCAAGCCAAACGCCTTGCCGTCCCAGACAGCACCGAACAGTTTGCCGATATCGTTCGTCAGTACGTTCTCTAAAGCTGAGGCGTTATACCCCTGGCGTTACGCTACCGTGCCCACGGGGGTCGTCGCCGATGCTGCCGCCGATGTTGG
Organism: Acaryochloridaceae cyanobacterium OTE_75_metabat_521; assembly: GCA_031387975.1. GTDB lineage: Bacteria > Cyanobacteriota > Cyanobacteriia > Thermosynechococcales > Thermosynechococcaceae > JAAURS01. Next base: position 29,833 of record JANNDV010000011.1, read on the forward strand.
GTGAAAAGGCAGAGGTTTGTCCACTGCTTGCCATCATCGGCAGCGCGGCATCCGTTGCCAATGCCGCTAAGTTACTGCCCAAAATGGTGCGGGGCTGTTCACCAACTACCCCTGCGATCGCCCCACCCTTACGATCTAAAAATACAAAGTGAGGGATTCCATCTACGCGATAGCGCATGAGTTCGGGCAGCCATTTGCTGTTGTCTACGTTCAGCATGACAAAATTAACGCGATCGCCATACTCTGTTTTAAGCGTCGCCATATCGCTCACCATCGCCTGACAGCTCGTACACCAATTGGCGTAAAACTCAACCAGGGAAGGTTTTCCGTTGGCGATCGCCGTTTCTAGGGGCGTAGCAGAGGCCGCTAATGCTGTCAGGGAGGGTCGCGCCGATTGATTTTGAACCCCGAGCCACAGCAATACACTCAGCACCACAGCAACCATCACAATCAACAAGTTTCGGAACTGCTGACGACTGGATGTGGCTGAATTAGGGTTTGATGAAGATGAAGTCATAGATTAATGTAGACCTAGCTGAAAACGGCGTTCAACAGCGCAATTCTGGCACAGATCCAGAAGCGACCTAGGCTCTATTGTAAGAAATACCTTTGCTTCCATTCAAGCTTTAGAAATTTTTGACACGATAGACCAAGCAACAGCGGGGCTGATAGACCATCAACCCCGCTGTTATTTAGTGTTCTAGTTCGTTCTGTTCTAGCTCGCCAAAAAGAGTGTGGCTTACCAAAGCCCCCGCACTGGTGCTTCTGCGGTTGCTGGTTCTGCAACCATTGCGCCGCCGCCTGTGTTGGCGGGTTGGGTAACCGTTCTGGTACTGCTGGTGTAGCTACTGCTAGATCCGCTGCTGCTGCTGCTTGCAACTGCAACAGATTTTAATCTCAAGTCAGCGGCGCTGAGCTTGTACAGGTCTTCACGGATTAAATGAAGATCAGGGGTGATGACAACGCGATCGCCCAAAGATAAATAGCGACGAGACACACGAGTCAGAAAATAGTCTTTTTCGCGACTGCTCCCATCTAACTCGACCGAAGCATTGTAGGGACTCAGATAGGTCACGACGCCTGACTGTAATCTGGCATTGTCAATGACAACATCAGAACCTGTAGCCAACTTTAAGCCCGAAATTACAGCCGGTTCTACTTGATAAATTTTTGTGTCGCCAGTGGTTGTCTTTACTTTTACAACTGAACCATTGACAGACTCAATTTGACCTGTAATGTCTTGCCCAGAGAGTGTGCTAGTCGTCATTGTTTCTGAGAACGCTGGCAGAGACACACCAGCCGTTAATGCAGATGCCACTAAAATTCCTGTTAGCCACTTCATGGTGAAACCTCAATAAATAAAGCTTTATATTCTGTATACGATAACCCCCTGACCTATTTAAATAATATAGTCCTTTGGTAGATTTAATGCTTATTTCAAAGAGACATTAGTAGGATAAACCAAATTAAAAATAGCTATAGTCCTTAACCCAGTGAACATTAAAAAACAATGAACATATAGTAAATATATTGACACTAGATTTAGAGAATTTCTGCTCTAACGCTCTTCTCTAAATCGATGGTCGCTAAAGGTGAATTCATTGCCTGGTATACCTCTAGGTCAAACCAAAAGGTTGTGCCTACGCCCACTTCGCTCACAAGATGAATTCTCGAATGGTGTTTGTCCATAATGTTACGAACAATAGAAAGTCCCAGTCCGGTGCCCTCTAAGGTATGAACGCGGTTTTCGACACGATAAAAACGCTCAAATACAGCCACTTGGTCTTCTTGGGAGATCCCCACGCCTGTATCGGCAACCTCAACCCGAACCGTAGTAGCGGCAGCGGCTTCTGCTGTAGGGTCTAAGGCAGGCAGACAGTAAGCCCGAATGGCAACCTTGCCACCACTAAGGGTGAACTTAAGCGCGTTACCAACCAAATTAATTAAGACCTGAAGCAGCAGATCGTAATGACCCCAAATTGGCGGCAGGTCAGGGTCAATATCTTGAATTAGCTCAATGCCTTTATCTCTGGCGTTGAGCTGGCAAGTTCGTAAGGTTTGTTCAATCGGCTGACTCAAATCGACCATCTCAAAGCGATACTGTTTGCCAGATTCTAGGCGTGAGAGATCTAAGACATCATTGACCAGTCGCGTGAGGCGATCGGTTTCGTGGTTGGCGGTTTCTAAAAATTCTAGGCGATCTTCTTTACTCAGGCTGTCGCCGTACTCGTGCAGGGTCTCAATAAAAGACTTGATATTAAAGAGCGGTGTTCTCAACTCGTGAGACACGTTGCTAATAAACTGGCTCTTGGCCTCGTTCAGCTCGACCTCACGGGTTATATCCTGTACCGTGATGGCAATTCCCTTCGGCTTATCGCGAACTTGGTCGAGCACAGTTGCCAACACAATTCGTACCGTTCTAGGGAGTGGGTCTTTAATGCTAATGCGGAACTCTCCACCGTCTGCTTCACCCTGCGCGGCGGCCTGGAGCGGGCGCGTTAGCTCAGCACGGATTGGATCTGGCAAAATGTGGAGAACGTTGTTGCCTAAAATATCTTTATTTTCCCAGCCCAAGAGCCTGCGGGAGGTGGGATTTGCCAAAATGACCTGCATATCGGTATCCAGCAAAATGGCCCCATCCACGATGGTGGAAACAAGCGTTTCAAGCTTTGCTTTTTCAGCAGTTAACTCTTCGATATTTTGCTCTTCGTAGCTTTCAAGGCGTTCAGCCATTACGTTAAAGCTCGAAATGAGTTCCCCAAGCTCACCCCCAAAGGGCAGATCTACCCGCTGTTTGAAGTTGCCAGAGGCAATATTGGTGACACCGACCACCAGTTCTTTGATGGGGCGCGTAATGGTTAGCGCATTAAACACAGCGCCCAAAATCACCATGACCCAAATGGCAATAAAGACCGCAATGGTCACATCGCGGGTCAAGCCCGAAGAGGTGACGACGGTAGGGTTTGGGTTGATACCCAGCGCCAATACCCCCAGGTAGCGCTCATCTTGGATGAGGGGCACAAAAATATCCGCAACTTCTCCGTCTGGGGTTTGGTGTTGGCGCACCATCACCGCACCGGATTGAGGGTTATAGTTCTCGGGTAAGTGAATGCGTCGCTTTAGCGTTAAAGAACTATTGACCTGAAACTCAGAAAATGGAATGCCGTAGTAGATGCTGCCTTCTTTGTTGGCATACAGCATGTAGCGGATGCTGGAGGTTCGGTTATAAAATTTACGGGAAAATTCCGTGACGTCGTCGTATTTTTGCTCAGCAACCAATGGCGCAACGTTTGCCGCAATCAGCAGCCCTAAGTCTTGCCCAAAACGGGTGTCTTGCAGCCGTGCATCCTGTTGAATGCTGTTGACAGCCCAAAAGGTCAGGGCGCTCATCACTAAAGACACCACAAGGGTGGCTGCTGCCATGAGCCGAGTCTGAATATTGAACTCAGCCCACCAGCGCCTAATGCTTGTTCCGATTTTTTTAAAGAGGTCAGTCACTCAGAACTTAAGTCCGCAAGGGTTTCTAAATTAGCAATCTAAAGAGGAGTCTAAAGCGTTCTTTATGAATGCCTTTATTGTGACATGACCTGAAAAATCTAGGCTCATTGACGACAAAAGCCCTATGTTAACCCTCGCCAGCATGGTATGAGCTGCGCACGAGCGGCCCTGAGCGGACTTGGCTGAACCCAAGGGTGCGCGCGATCGCCCCCAATCGGTCAAAGTCGTCGGGGTGCCAGTATTGCGCGACGGGCAAGTGAGCCAGGGAGGGTCTTAGGTATTGGCCTAGGGTGAGGCGATCGCACCCCACCGCTCGTAAATCTGTCATCGCCTCTATCACTTCAGCCTCTGTTTCGCCTAGCCCTAGCATTAGCCCCGATTTGGTCGCAACATCAGGCCGCAGGTGCTTTACGGTTTCAAGAACAAACAGCGATCGTTCGTACTTAGCCCCGCGCCGCACCGGAGCCTGGAGGCGACGCACCGTTTCTAGATTGTGATTGAAGCAAATCGGATTCGCATTTAGTACCGTTTGAATACACTCAACCACGCCCCTAAAATCGGGCGTTAGTACCTCGATTTGGGTATCTGGATTAATGGCGCGAATCGCTTCCATCGTTTGTGCAAACACGCCTGCGCCCTGATCTGGCAAATCGTCTCGCGCAACGGCGGTTAGCACAACATACTTGAGACCCAGCCGCCGCACTGAATCTGCCACCTTGTCAGGCTCTTGGGGATCTAGCGGCATGGGTGCATGGCCTTTATCTACTTGGCAGAAGCCACAAGATCGGGTACATACAGGCCCCATTAGCAAAAACGTTGCCGTGTTGTGGGCGTAGCACTCCGCTCGGTTGGGGCAGCGACCTTCTTCGCAAATGGTGTGGATGCCGTGGCGCTTAATAATCTGCTGTACAGGCAGTAATTCACTGGCGTTGCCGATGGGTCGGCGGAGCCATTCTGGAAGACGCTCCATCGGCAGCATTGGGGGTTGTGCAGTCATTGAATTCTCCGAGAGACCCGTTCGCTCTGCATCCACCATAGGGGCTTTTTTCTGTCATGATAGCTTGGGTACCCCACTAGACTTAGGAATATGGGCTAAAAACTCCTCAGTAATCCTAATTTAGGCTTTATTGGCTCAGCGTTGAGGTAGCCCATGTATGCTGATTCGACCGCTTTAAGAATAAACGGATGGATTTAAGCGATTGCTTGTGTATTCGTCCGCTTATTTTGGGCAGACTGAGAAAGAAGACTGATTATTTTTCTAGCTTGAAGGTGCTATGCATTTACACTTAAGTTGAATGTGCAGTCATATTTAAGAAATCAGACTGATATACTTTACCCTTATCGTTCAGAGCACGTAGGAGATAGGCGTGGCCGGTCACAAAATCCTGGTAATTGACGACAGCAAAGTCATTCGGATGCGCGTCCGAGACATGCTTCCTGAGGGAGACTTTGAAGTACTTGAAGCCAAAGATGGACTTGAAGGCTTGAACCTCATTCGTCAAGAGCGCCCCAATCTCATCATGCTGGACTTCTTGCTGCCCCGCCTTAGCGGCTGGGAAGTATTCCAAGAGCTTCAGCAAGAAGATGAGTTAAGAAGCATTCCGCTTGTCATTATGTCAGGCCGAAAGGAAGAGGTCACTGACAAGATGACCGAGCCGTTTGAGTTTTTTGAGTTTATCGAAAAACCCTTTGAAACGCATCAGCTTCAGGGCGCAATCCGCAGCGCAATTTCTAAGTCGAAGCTTCCTCGCGTTAAAACAGCCGATCTGTCTAAGGCAACAATGTCTGGCGGCGCAAGCTCAGATGAGGTGCTTATTCTACGCGAACGCGTCGAAAAAATGGAGGGCGAGATTGTTGCGCTCAAGCGCGCGATTGGTCAGATTATTGCCTTTGTAAAGCAAAAGCTTTAGAAACTGCGATCGCTGCTAATCGAGTTCACGGCGACCTTCGAGGGCACGAGCCAATGTCACTTCATCGGCATACTCTAGGTCGCCACCCATGGGTAAACCAAAGGCAATACGCGTTACGCGGGTAAAGGGCTTAAGCAACTGACCCACGTAAAGCGTAGTGGTTTCGCCTTCAATACTGGGGTTAATTGCCAAAATAATTTCTGTAACTTGGGGCTGACTGGCGCGGCGCACGAGGGGCGTGATGGTGAGCTGTTCTGGCCCAATGCCATCCATCGGCGAAATTAAGCCGCCTAAAACATGATATTTGCCCTTAAATTCGCGGGTTTTTTCGAGGGCAATAACGTCTCTTGAGTCTGCAACTACGCAGATAGTAGCGTCGTCTCGACTGGGCGATCGACAGATTTCGCAAGTGGGTTCAGCAGATAAATGAAAGCAAATGGAGCAAAAGCCAATCTGCTGTTTAGCTTCTATGAGCGCTTGGGCGAGCGCCTGCACTTCAGATTCGGGTCGTTTGATGATGTGTAAGGCCAAGCGTTGCGCAGATTTAGGGCCAACGCCCGGAAGTTTTTGGAACTGTTCGATGAGTCGGGCAAGAGGGCGGGTATAGACGCTACTCAACTGTGGTGAATCCTTTTTGTATGCTTTTAAGTCATTGTAGAGCGGGCGGACTCTTGGTGCGTAGCTATCACTGCACCTACAGATTAGGGAGGTTATTGGGATCGATACCCTGCGATCGCAAATAGTCCTCTAGCTGCTCTGCCCTTTGTTGCGCCTGTTCCTTAGCCAGACTTTCTTGCTCCTTAGCCAGTCGTTCTTCTTCTTCTGGCAACGGAATCAGCCGCCCCTCTTGACTAAACCAACGTAACTGACGCTCATGGATACCTAGAAACAACTCAAGCTGATCACTCCATAGCCCAGTGTCTGTGGGCGTAATCGCCTCATATTGACCATGAACCAGAGAAAACCCCGCAAATTCCATCGTCTCTGGATGAAACCAATAATAGTTAGGGACGCGCCACACATCTTGATAGAGCTGTTTTTTGGCTCCTTTATCTATGGTTGCGGTTGAATTAGAGAGTAGCTCAATCACCACATTCGGATACTTTCCGCCTTCCTCCCAAATAGCCCAACTGCGACGAGATTTTTTTTCTGCACCCAGCACGACAAAAACATCAGGCCCCACAAAGTCGCGTTTTTTGAGCTGTTGTTCGTTGTAGTAGACCGTGAGGTTGCCAGAAATATAGAAGTCGGGTCGATCACGCCACCCATATTTCAGCAGGCGAATCAACAGGTCAATCTGGTCGCGGTGAAAATCAGTTTCCAATTGCGGCTCATCGCTATACAAGTGAGTTGGAGGCCACCTAATGTCGTCAGTGACATCCTTATGCACCGATTGTGGAGGATTGACATCAAGACGAACCATCTTAGGACTCTCCATCAAAGCTGACTTAAGTATAATCTAAGGTGCATTTCGAGATATTGGGTTGAGGCTATACTTGTCTTGTCATCTTCTAAAAAAATTAGAGAAATTGTGCTTCAGTTTACCAAAGCAATTCGCTAAAACATCCTGAGATGATTCGGTTCAAGCTACCGCTAGCCGCCCACTATGCCCACCCCCAACCCCCTTCCCCTAACCCCTCAACAAGAGGCAGAGCAGCGTCTTGAGGCAGAGCGAATGCAGGAAGTTATGTTTCTGCTCAAAAATCTTCTAGATCGAGAGCAGACAACGGTTAAGGCAATTGTGGCCTGCTTGTTAGACGTAGGTGCTATCCACCTCATTAATGACCGGGTGCAGATTAGGCGGCTGCGTCCGCTAGCGAAACCCCTGGTTAAAGTATCAAAGCCTGTGCTGGTGTTTTTCGCAAATCGCTGGGTGCAGCAGAAGTGCCCTCAAATCATTACCAATTTTCTGGGGCGAAGGGTTCTACTGAAGGCAAAGCGTCCACAGCCACCGCAAATACCACAGCCTATAACCCCAGCCGTTCTTGAACCGACCGTCATTTATCAGCACGAAATTCGACGACTGCGATCGCGGGTTCAGCTCACCACAGGTGCCTTGGTGGGGGTCAGTAGCGTCTTGGTGCTTGCCCTCATAGGCATTGACGTTAAATCCGTTAATTCATTCTGGCAGTCCAGCAGCATTCACCCTTCGTCTGCCGCAATTATTCAAAACCACAAACCCAAACCCTAAGCAAAACTTAAAAAGAGGCTAATAGCCCTGAGCCGCTAAATTAAGCATCTGCTTAACACCAACGCGCTCCACTGCTGTCTCAAAGGTTCCATCGGGACGTAGCCAGAGCAATCGAAAACCAGGTTGATTATTATCGAGGGCAAAATTAGGGCTATTGGGTCGAAACTGAATACAGGTCGAGGGCGTACTCAGGTACGTTACGTCATTGCGGATACACTCAAACTCCTGATGGACGTGCCCCACCAACACCAACTCAACCTGGGAGTATTGATCAATAATTTTAAAAAAGGCTGCCGTATTTTGCAGACCACTTTGATCTAACCAAGGTGAACCGACCCAAAAGGGAGGGTGATGCATTGAAATGAGGGTGGGCTGATGAGATGGAATGGCTGCCAATTGCGCTTCAAGCCACTCTAAATTGTCTGTACTCAACGCACCATAGACCTGACCTGGCACATTGGTATTGAGGAGGAGAAGCTGCCAGCCACCCTTGTCAACCCGTTTGTCTGCATAAACCGGAGGCTGGTCTAGCACTCGCGTCATGGTGGGGACATGGTCATGATTACCAGGCAGCCAGTATGTTGGTATCCCAACGCTTGCGAAGTACCGCAGAATTTTTTTGTACGATGCCTCGGTTTCATCTTGAGATAGATCCCCCGTCAGCAAAATCATGTCAGGCAGAGGCGTAGAACGCTTCAACTGCTGCATAATTTTGTTTAAAGACTCCCACGTATTCCACCCCAATAGGTTCTGTCGTTCATCGCCAAAGAGATGAAGGTCTGAAATTTGTGCAACGAGTAGGGAAGAAGCCTGGTGAGTGTTACCCATGAATGAAAAGGTGTCAGGTCAGGGTTATCTGATGGGTCAAGGGGTTAATCATATTAACTGTATTCTGATCGATTAATCAAACTGCACTCAAGACATTTTGTGATTTTTAAACATTAGGGCTAACAAATTTTACAATTAAAGTGATTCACTAGCGACTCATTTTTAAGCAAAAATCTTATTTTTCCAGGGATAAACCATAGCACTCAATGCTCCAGCCTTTAATTTTATGACTGATTTTATGATCCTCTAACTTTGTCATAGATCTATCTTAAAAGCTCAAGACATTCTCGACCGTGATTTCAGTCACTAAGACATCTAGAACACAGTCCGGCGCGTTAATAGATGTCATCACGCCTTGATCTGCGCGACAACGCGACAGCATTCTGCGGTAGGCTGACGCTTCTCCATTTGTGCAACCAGCGCTTCATAGCTTTGCCAGTTGTCTTGAAGCAACTGTCGGGCACGGCGGGTAGCCTTTTCTTCATGCAGTCGAACATTCAGCCCCAAAGCAGAGAGAGATTGGCGGAGCTGCCGAACATCGTCTTCGTTCCCCTGAATTGAACCATACTTAAGGTCTTCTGCAATGCCCCCTGCGACCCAAACCGTACAGAGCTGATCGATATTAGATTTCAGCCAGCCGGAGGAGACGATATTAGGCGGCTGGTTCAGCAAGACCCCTGCTTGTTGGGCATTGCCGTTGCGGAAGGCTTCCCAGACGCTGAGAGAGTAGGACTCGATGGGAAGGTCTAGAAGGCAGGCGGCTAGAAAATGTCCGGCTTCGTGGTGCAGCACGCGCTGTTGATAGCGAGGCGAAAGACGGGCAAGGGTATCGAGCAGCAGGGTTAATCCCAAAGACTGAAACTGAAAGCCATCTAGGGTGACGGCACTTAATCCGACTAAAACCACGCCTGCGCTAAGACTAGGAGAGATATGGAGTAAAGGCCCCAGCAAAACAGAGAGGGTCATGGCGAACACGCTAATGGCGATCGCATTAAGGGTGAGTTGGTTCATGGGGTAAGTGGGTTCATGAGTCCCTATGTTAGGGCTTTCCTGGCTTGAGGTGTTGGGCGCGGTAAAAGGTTTCTAGGCTACTGCGATCGCCCACAAAACGCCAGTGCCAGGGTTCGTAGCTCACGCCCTGGATGTTGCCTTTGGTGAAAGAAATCTCAAAGCTATATTGGGCGGCGTGTTCTGAGAGCCACGCAAACGCAGGCGTGTTTTCAAAGCTTTGGCTGAGATTGGTATCTGAGCGAGTACTATCCCCAATGTCAACGGCGTAGCCCGTATGGTGTTCACTGTGTCCGGGAGGGGCGCTGACTTCGGCTCGTTTTGAGACGGCTTGGTTACGCTGTTCTTTGACTCGAAAAAATAGGTCGTTTTGATCAGCGACGGAGCGAAAGCCCGAAATAACGGTGAGACGAACGCCCGCTGCCGCAGCATCTGCGCTCATTTTACGGTAGGCCACTGCCGCTGGTTGCCGCATTTTGATGGCACCATCGGCAGTAATGGATTCTAATTCATTGGCAGGGGCTTCGGCATAGGCAAAGTGACCCAAAACCTGATCGGGTGAGGCTTCGGGGGAAGAAGCCGTGGTTGGGGTGGGTGACGGTGCCGCCGAGGGCGAAACAGAAGATGGATTGACCTCGGCGGCAATTGGAGCACTGGGTTCGCCTTTAGGCCATAGCATTAGGGCAGCAGTAGTCAGGGCGATCGCCCCCACAGCCAAACCACCCATCGCTAAAACAGGAGCAGAAACACGGGATTTGGCAGGTTCGTCTTCTGACCGCCGAATCGCTTCAGGAATATCGTCACGCATAGAACACAGGCGACAGGCTGAGATGCATTGTAAGGGTTCTCTCTATCTCTTGGATAGAGAGATTTTCTGAAGAAGGGATTAATATTTGCGTTCTTGGGGCTGAAAGCGGGTGAGGGTGACGGGCATGTAGTCTAAGTGAATTGCCTCGGGGGTATAAAGCGCTAAGGTGTGCTGTAAAAACGCGGCATCATTGCGATTCGGGTAGTCTTCACGGCAGTGGGCACCGCGACTTTCTTGACGATGGAGGGCGCTGGTCATAATCATTTCGCCCACAATCATGAGGCTGCGTAGCTCTAGGGCTTCTAAAATTTCGGTATTCCAGACGGTGCCTTGGTCATCAAGGCGAATGGTTTTGTAGGTCTCTTTGAGAATCTTAAATTGCCGCAGCCCTTCTGTAATCAGCGCGTCGGAGCGGAACACACCGCAGTATTCGGTAATGCAGTCTTGCAACTGCTGGCGCAGTTTGCCAATGCGAATGTCGCCTTTCTGGTCTAACAGCGCTTGGATCTCTTGTTTGGCGGCGCTCAGGTAGTGCTGTTCGTCGATCTCTGGCAGGGTCTGGGTGGGGACGTATTGGGCGATCGCCAACCCTGTCCTTCGCCCAAACACCACGCACTCTAGCAGCGAGTTGCTGCCCAAGCGGTTGGCACCATGCACTGAAACACAGGCAGTTTCTCCTGCGGCAAAAAAGCTTTTGACGAGGGTGTTGGCATTGCGCCGCACTTCGCCATTGACGGTGACGGGGATGCCGCCCATGGAATAGTGAATGGTAGGTCGAACGGGAATGGGTTCATACACTGCATCCACCCCTGCTAACCGTTGAGATTCTTCCCAGCAGAAGGGGACGCGGCTCATGATTTTTTCTTTACCCATGTGGCGCAGGTCTAGGTAAATGAAAGGCCCCCCCGCGCTGCCGTCTAGATGGATGCCCCGCTGCTGCCGGATTTCTGTGGCGATCGCCCTAGAAGTAATATCCCGTGGCGCTAGCTCCATGCGGCTGGGGGCGTAGGTTGCCATGAAGCGATCGCCGTCGCTATTGATAAGGTATGCACCTTCGCCGCGCACGGCCTCAGAGATCAGCACTCCGGCAGGGTATAGCCCCGTAGGATGAAACTGGACAAACTCCATATCTTCGAGGGGCAGCCCTGCCAAGGCAACCATCGCTAAGCCATCGCCCGTGGAGGCAAAGTCGTTGGAGGTGGTATTGAAGACGCGTCCATAGCCGCCTGTGGCAAACATGACGGCTTTGGCACGCAGCACTTCTAAGGTGCCGTCTTGGATGTGGTAAACCACAACGCCTTTGGCTTGGTTGTCTTCTAGGATCAGGCGCATGACGTACCATTCTTCGTAGATGGTGGTGCCGTGGCGCAGGAGGTTGCAGTAGAGTTCGTGGAGGATGGCGTGGCCTGTTTTGTCGGCGGCGTAGCAGGTGCGGTTGTGGCTGTGCCCGCCGAAGGCACGTTGGGCGATGCGTCCGTCGGGTAGGCGGGAGAACAATACGCCGAGGTGTTCTAGGTCGATAACGACGTCGGGGGCTTCCTTGGTTAATATCTCAACTGCGTCTTGGTCGGCGAGGTAGTCTGAGCCTTTGACGGTATCGAAGGCGTGGGCTTCCCAACTGTCTTGGTCGTCTACGTTTTTGAGGGTGGCGGCGATGCCGCCTTGGGCTGCGACGGAATGCGATCGAATGGGGTGGGTTTTGGCGATGAGGGCGACGTTGAGGTGGGGGGCTGTGCGGGCGATTTCTAGGGCGGCGCGACAGCCTGCGAGTCCTCCGCCGACGATGATGACGTCGTGATCGATCATGATTAAGCTCCTGCCCGTAGAAATTTATAGTGCTTAGCACCTTCACGGATCATAAGGCCGATGCTCAACAATAAGTATATATTTAGAAGGATTAGTCAATTAGAAGGGTGATATGGGAAATATTTTGAGCAACAAACTTGAAAATTATTAAGCCTATTAATTTTCGTATAGGTGCTGATATTTTTCCTAAAAAGTTTAGTCTAGTTAATCATTATAAACAAATTCTCAAAGAGAAGCATGAAACCGGATTTATCGATTGAAATATTGCAAGAAGAAGCAGCTAGATTTGCAGAAATTGAGACAATTTATGATGAACCTTCTCTCTATGGTGTTACTGATGGAAAAGCTGTAGGCACCTACCTTGAACACAAATTCATTGCATTTTTGGCAGTCACCTATAACTATAAGCAGGGAAATTCTGCTGCTGGCATTGATATTCCAGGCTTGGGGGTTGACATAAAAGTTACCAGTGTCAAACAACCTCAATCTTCTTGTCCATTTAGGTCAGCATCTCAAAAAGTTTTTGGATTAGACTATCACCTACTTATATTTGTTTATGAAAAGTATGATGACCATGTAAATAAGACTGGAAGGCTAAATATTCAACATACAATCTTTGTTGAGAAGCATCGAACTGCTGACTTTCAAACAACAAAAGGATTGCTAGAAATTCTTGACAGAGATGGAAATATAGATGATGTTATTGCTTTCATCATAGAGAGAAATCTTCCTGTTGATGAAATAGGTGCACATCAACTAGCTGAGAGAATCATTCAAACACCTCCTTTACAAGGTTATCTAACAATTTCAAATGCTCTTCAGTGGAGACTTCAATATAGTCGTGTCATCCAAATGGCTGGAGAAATTACCGGTATATTTAGAGTTCGTTAAATCATGGCAAATAAGTCTATTAATAAGTGGCAATATGGAGACTTTCAAACACCTGATATATTGGCTCATGCGGTCGTACAAGTTCTTAAACGAAATCATAATATAGCCCCATCAGTCATTATTGAACCAAGCTGTGGAAAAGGTGCATTTATTAGAGCAGCAATGAATGGATTTGATGATGCAAAAATACTAGGATTTGACATAAGAAATGATTATATATATGAGGCAAAAAAAGCTTTGGCAAGCTTTAAAAATACAAGCAGAGTATTTTTAAATACAACAGATTTTTTTGCTGTAAATTGGGAGAAAATCATTTCGGAGCAACCTGGTTTTATTCTGGTAATTGGAAATCCACCATGGGTCACGAGTAGTGACTTGGGTATTATCAATAGTGATAATCTTCCAGAAAAATCCAATTTTCAAAATCGTAGAGGTATTGAAGCCATTACTGGTTCAGGTAATTTTGATATTTCAGAATGGATGCTCTTACGCCATATTGATTGGCTTTCAAAAAGAAAGGGTGCAATTGCAATTTTATGTAAATACTCTGTTGCACGTAAGGTGATGCGCCAAATAATGAGCAGTGCTAATCCATTATACTTAGGCCATATATATCCTATAGACGCAAAAGAACACTTTAATGCCTCTGTAGAGGCATGTCTTTTTGTGCTAATTGCAGGGAGTGGAAATTCTGATTGCGATATTTATGAAGGATTGGACTCTATAAAACCTTCGCGGATTATAGGAGCAAGGAATGGAATCATTGTCAATAATGTAGTGGCATACGAACAATCGAAGCATCTATCAGGGAAGGAGCCTAGATATGTTTGGCGCTCAGGCATCAAACATGATTGTTCTAAAGTTATGGAGTTAGAAAGATGGGAGAGTGGATTCAAAAATGGATTCGGTGAATATGTTGATCTTGAAGAGGATTACATTTTCCCATTATTTAAAAGCTCAGATATTGGAAATGGAAGAATTAAATTTTGTCGCAAAGTAGTGCTAATAACACAGAAATCAGTTGGAGAAGATACATCCACTATTGAGATACTGGCTCCCAAGACATGGCGATACCTTTGTGAACATAGAGAATTCTTAGATAAAAGACAAAGTTCTATTTATAGAAACAAGCCTCCCTATTCAGTTTTTGGAATAGGTCAATATACATTCAAAAAATGGAAAATCGCCATATCTGCTCTTTATAAAAAATTAAATTTTAATCTTATTGGCCCAATAGAAGGAAAAACAGTGGCTTTTGATGATACTGTAAATTTTCTGTATTTTGACATTGAAGACGAGGCTAAATTTATTTTTTCTCTTCTTACATCAATCCCATCATTAAAGCTTCTTAACTCAATGATATTTTGGGACGAAAAAAGACCAATAACGATAGATACTTTAAGTCGCCTATCACTAAGAGCAGTTGCGGAAGATATTGGATTGAAAGATGAATATCTATATTGGGAGGATTTAAATAAAATCTTGGAAGGTGGTCAATTAGAGATTGGAATGGTAGAAACAAGCTTACACGGTAAAGGTAAGGTTAGAGCATAGCTATTCGTTTAGCGGAAATCCCCGCCGCCAATAGTGGTTGCTGTATGGAGCACTTTGAGGTAGGTAATAGCAAAATAGTGGTGATCGAGATTGAAGCCGCAGTCTTTGAGCTTGCGGATGATAGGGCGATCAGGCACTCGACAGCGCTGCGATCGTTTCCCCGATGCTCAGTTCAGGGTCATCCAGATTAATCTGTCAACCAGTCAAAAAGCTGCTTGACCGTAATTTCAATTACTCCTGCAAAAGTGGGGACTGGCAGCAGCATTTGCAGCTCATCAAAAAATCGTGGTGTCTGGTTCGGCTGATAGACAAAAATACAGGATTCCTCAGAATCAATCATCCAGCCCATCTCTGTGCCATGATCTAGGCAATGCAAAATATTGCGCATCACTTTAGTTTGGCTTTGGCCTGGGGACAAAATTTCAATTACCCAGTCAGGATGCAGTTCAAACCGATTGGATACCCTGCCATTTGGCTCTCTAGGAATACGTTCCCAACGAAAAACTGCAACGTCTGGAACAAGCGATCGCCCCCCGAAGGTACACCGAAGTTCAGGATAGGCATGGGCAATTTTCAATGAGCTTAGAGCGCCGTCTATATCTCTCGTCAAATCTCGCTGCAACGTGCTATGTTCACCTTGAGGCATGGGCTTTTGGACGATTTGACCTTCTATGTATTCACTGGCAGGCTTTGTTTCGGGCTGCTGAAGGAAGCCCTCTAAGGTAATGATTCGGGTAGGTGTTTGAACCATAGGACTTGAACTAAGCAACTCTAGAGTTTATTGCTTTATCTCATTTCGTTAAGTGTAGCTTAGTCAATATGCTGTCCATTAGAACATTTTGAACCCAGAGACTTTGAGCTTGCGGATGATAGAGCGCTTGGGTAATCGATGGCGCTGCGATCACTTGTCTTGGGTTTTGCGGATTGGCGATCATGTAGTTCGCTTGGGCTGATCGATAAAAGCTTCATGAGCATTGGTATGATTGGAAAGATGAAACCAAAACAAACCTGTGCCTCGTAACGATATTGACCGCATTCGAGAGAGAATTCGACTCCAGCAATACGACATGTCAGCCCATGCCATGGAAGAGATGGCAGAAGATTTTCTGACAATCTTGGATGTAGAAGAGGCTATTTTAACGGGTCAAGTCACCCAAGTTGAAAAAGATGACCCCAGAGGTACAAAATATGTAGTAGTGGGAACAGCACTTGATCGCCAAACTCCCGTTGGCGTGGTTGGGCGTTTTTCCAGTAGCGGACTTTATCTCATCATCACCGTTTACGAAGTCACCAAATTTAAGGTCTAACGTTATGTACGGATACCAATGCGAATTTTGCGAAGGCACCGTTCAAGCACGAACCGTCAAGCGCGAAGCCTTCAAACACCGAGATGGATTTGTGATTCTTGAAGACGTGACCATTGGCGTATGCGATAACTGCGGCAATCGATACTACTCAGCTAATATTCTGCATGCCGTCCATGCCGTAGCTACAGGCGTACAAGCCCCAGAAAAGATTGAACAAATTCCCGTAACACATTTAAAGTCGGCATAAATTGCCTTACT
Organism: Acaryochloridaceae cyanobacterium OTE_75_metabat_521; assembly: GCA_031387975.1. Classification (GTDB taxonomy): domain Bacteria; phylum Cyanobacteriota; class Cyanobacteriia; order Thermosynechococcales; family Thermosynechococcaceae; genus JAAURS01. The sequence continues at coordinate 45,892 of JANNDV010000011.1, forward strand.
TGGCGCGGTGGAGAGATTTATAAATCCAGCTATTCTGCTTGAGCAATTACTTGCCCTATGTCCTTTAGCGTTGCACCCGTTGCCAACATTGCGCGGATTAATAATTCAATCGAAACCGAATCATCGCCATTCTCAGCCTTTGCAACGCGGGGTTGACTAGAGTGAATCTTCTCAGCCAACTCAGCCTGAGTCATCAACCTTTTCCGTCGTTCCTTAAGATTAAGACTGAGCGCCAACTTAATCTGAACCAAAATTGACTCCTCAGGAGAAAGCTCTAAAAATTCCGAAGCCGAGCCGATTTTCCACCCTTTCCGTTCCAAGCGCTCCTTTTTTGCTAAATCCATCCCATTAACCCTCCATATCCACGTCATACATCTTCAATCGTTTTTTGCAGTTTTCAATCACGCTGAGGGGTGTTGCCCTAGTAGTTTTATTAAAAACTCCAAGAATCAAAATTGCATCCTCATCAATGCGGTAAATGAGTCTCCAATTTTGACCCGCATCTCGAACTCTTAGCTCATGACAGCGTTTACCAATACTTGGCATCGGTTTTGAATGAGGCATTCCAAGACTTTCACCCCGTTGCAAACGCCTAAGAAACACACCAGCCTCTATACGTGCTTCCTGAGTAAAAGGGGGTGTTTTGACCTCACCATGCAGCCAAGCTAAGGGTTTATTGATTTCATCCATTCCATTTTTATATCATATCTGATATGACCTAGCCATAAATTCTAAGTGTGCGCCCAAGTCGAAGCGGGCGATCTTGATCAAACTACTACACTCACTACTAACACCTGAGCTTTTGGGCTTGCGGACGATCGGGTGATCGCACGTGACTCAAGCACAAAGCATTGACAGACTTCAGTAGGATTAACTAGTATGACAACATAATCTTACTAGCCAGTCATGGTGAAATTGAATCATGAGTAAAAAAGTTAGCATTACTTTAGACGATGAGGTTCTAAGCTTTGTAGATAAGCTAGCAAGTAATCGTAGTAGCTTCATCAATGATGTTCTCTGGAAAGAGAAAAAGAGAATTTTTATGACAGAGCTGGAAGATGCCTACAGAGAGCAGAGTAGCGATCCAGAATTTCTGGAAGAGATTTCTGCTTGGGATGTTGCGGTGGACGATGGTTTAAATGCCTAGCGGGACATTAACTTATAAGCGAGGAGAGATATGGTGGGTTGA
>JANNDV010000032.1:0-8214 GCA_031387975.1 Acaryochloridaceae cyanobacterium OTE_75_metabat_521
ATGATAACTATGGAGCCAATCACGCATCGAAAGAAAGCCTCGACAACCTGCACTAATGGCTAAGGTAAAGAGCGCTAAACACAGGGCATGCTCATGGCGACGGCCTGCTCCGCGACGAAGGTCAGGTAAGTCTCTAAACGCCTCTACGATGGCTAATGTACTCATGGCTGGAAACCCAACGATACAACTGCACCCTTACTTTAGAGGCTTTTTCTACATCTGGCTAGAATGAAATAACCCTGCCTGCTTCGGAAGCAAAAGAGCTATTAAGGTTGTTATATCCTTTCAATATTTCACGTCATCATCTAATGCCCACATTAGACAATGTTGCACAGTCATGTCCATATTTAATGGCTCTCTGGCCTCGCACTAGATAAAGAAGATTTCCTATGTCTGAATTCTTTATTTTTTGACTATTTATATAATTTTAAATTGATGAGATATTTGATTATGCTTCAAGGACTCTTCCCAAACATTGTTGCCGAAGTAAAACCCTTTAATACCCCAGAACAAAAAGAAAAATTTCTTTTTGTTCTGGGTGCTCTCACAGCGCGAATTATCAGTCTCAAGAAAGCCTCAGAAGTCCTAAACCTTGAACCCGAAGCCTTCCTGCAAATTTTAGATCTAATGGGTATTGAATTCTCCTACCTAACCGAAGATGATATTGCTGCCGAGCAAACCTGGTAGTGGAAATTGTTCTCAATACATAGCCATTCATATTTCTGACTCGACTAGAACCCAGAGCTATCATTACCTACCTCGAAACAATGAGTGCAGATCCCAGCCAAGGAGGATAAGCCCATGCAAATCGTTATCGAACTTCCAGACGATATTTGTGATCGCCTGCAACTAAACCCCGCCAATATCCCCCACCGCATTCTGGAACTCATCGCAGCAGACCAATATCGTCAAGGTCGTATTGGCGCAGCAGACGTGCGGCGAATGCTTAACCTGTCATCCCGTTGGGAAACCTATGAATTTCTCAAACGAGAAAAAGCTGACTTGCCCTATACAGAAGAAGATCTAGACCAAGATGTTCATTCAATAATGGGTTTATCGAGCCAACCAAGTTTTGACCACCTTGCCCGTTAGCGCCGCATCTTGATAGGGCGTATTAAAAGAACGCGACTTCAACCCACTGGGTTGCGCCGACCAACCTTGGCGCGGATCGAAAAGTGTCAACTCTGCCCTCTGCCCTTCAGCCAAAGGAGTAGATGAAACCCCTAAGATTTGAAGCGGTGCTGTGCTGAGTTTTTGCCACAAATCTAAAGCACTCCAGCGTCCAGACTCAACAAAAGCCTGCCACAGCAACGGCAGCGCAAACTCCAGCCCGATCGCCCCAGGCGGTGCCTCCGCAAAGGGGACTGTTTTCTCTTCATAGGTGTGGGGCATGTGGTCAACGGCGATCGCATCCAAAACCCCAGTCTCAACCCCACGAATCAGCGCTGCTTTATCTTCTGGGTTGCCAAGGGGTGGGTCGAGCCGCAGATTTACATCATAGGAACGCAGGTCTTCACTATCCCAAAGCAAATGCATCCAGGTCACGCTGGCGGTAATGGGCACGCCGCGCGCTTTAGCCGCCTCGAGCAGCGCCACACTTCGCGCCGTAGAGACACGCATAATGTGAACAGGCGTTTGCAGCGTTTCTACAATCTCGAGCAGTGCCGCCAGTGCTGACGTTTCTGAGATGACAGGGTTCTCAAGCAGTCCGGTCTGGAGTGCTTGAGTGCCTTCACGGATGACCCCTATGGTGGCAAGACTGCGATCGCAGGGCCACAATGCAATAGGCACCTGAAGTGGATTTAGGTATTCCAGCACCCGCCGCACTAGCATTGCAGAATTAAGGGGCTGGCCATCACTAAAGCCACAGATTCCAGCCGCCGCAAGCTCTGCAAGTTCTACCAGCTTTGACCCGTCTAAGTTTTGGGTGAGTGCGCCCCATAGATGAAACGTGACGGGCAGATGACGTGGGCAGTGCGCCAGCATCCAATCCACCTGTTCAGGGCGATCAATTACTGGATGGGTGGAAGGCAGCAGCACTACGCGCGTAAACCCACCCGCCACGGCAGCTTCTGCCATCGAGTGAAGGGTTTCACGGGCTTCAAAGCCTGGTTCGCCAACGGTGCTGTAGAGATCTACTAGCCCTGGCCCTAGAAGCAGTCCGGTACAGTCCCGCACTTGGGTTTGCTCAGGCCATTCTTGAATCTGGGAGGAGATCGCCTGAATCACCCCATCCTCCCCAATCAGCACATCCACCACCCGATCCGTTTGGGTTAGCGGATCGAGCAGTCGAACTTGTTGCAGCAGTTCATTAGTCATAGCACTTGTCGCCTTCTGCTCACGGCTAGAGTGCGCCCGCTGCGGTGCGATCAAGTACGCCACCTAGATGGGTGGTAATGTTCATCGCCTGTAAAATGGGCGGTCCTTCGGCAGGGTAATCAATCACGCTAACGGCACCGTTCCCTTGCTTAAAGCACCAGAACTTTTCGGCTCCAGCACCTACTACATGGCTCAAAATAACCTTGTTAATGGCATCGTGGGCGACGACTAACCCTACTTGTGTAGTGCCGTGATGATTGGCTCGTGCAGATTCAACGAGCGTGTTCCAAGCGGCGATCGCCCGATCCCACACCTGCTGCAAATTCTCACCCTCAGGCATCTGCACCACTTCTGGCTGAGTGCGCCACTGTTCTAGTTCTTGGGCGTACTCCTCGGCAATTTCAGACTCCAGCTTGCCCTCCCAAGTGCCGTGGCTAATCTCGCAGAAGTCGCTCTGGAAGGTCATCGTGACTTGAGGATGATGCACCAAAATGGCCTCAGCGGTTTCTTTGGGACGCAGCATAGGGCTAGACACCGCAAAGTCGATGGGTTCTGACTTTAAGAATTTAGCGGCCTGCTGTGCCTGCTGATGTCCGTTGGCGTTCAGCGGCACATCAATCTGGCCTTGAAATCGCCCTTCACGATTCCAGTTTGTTTCGCCGTGGCGCACCAGCAATAGCCGAAGTGCATTTTGTTGCTTGCGAACCTTGGGCACGGGTAGCCCCAGATGACTGGTAATATTCAGTGACTCTAACTGAGCGCTGCCCAAGGTGCCATCAGGGAAATTCAGGATACTGATGTTGCAGTTGGCCTGTTGAATCGACTGGTACTGGGCAGGCGGAAGGCCAAGAGCGGTACAGATCAACGTGCGATTGATACCGCTGTGACCCACCAGCAAAAGGGTCTGATCTACGTGGTTTGGCAGAAGTTCATGCCAAAGCTTTTTTGCCTGCTCAAAGAGGGCTGGAATGGGATAAAACGGCTGCGTCTCTCCATCTGGGGTAGGTACATCCATTTTGAGCAGATGGGGTGCGGTTTGCCACTGCTGATAGGCGACTGGGTCATTGGCCTGAATTTCGTCAAACAACACCCCTTCCCACAGCGGCAGACTGATTTCAATCAGCAGGGGATTGATTACGGGCGCAGGAATTGTGCCGCCGCTTTGCGTGAGGGTCGCTAAAATATTTTGAGCCGTCTCTTGGGCGCGGGTTAGCGGGCTGTGATAAAACGCGTCAAAATGAATGCCTTGGAGTGCCTTACCCACAAGTTGAGCGTCTGTAACGCCTTTTCCCGTCAAGGTTGAAACGTTGAGATGCCCCTGTACTCGGCCTTCGACATTAAAACTGCTCTCACCATGACGCACTAAGATAACACGAGTAGCCAGGGTTCTATCCTCCGCGAAAGCCAGAAGCATTTTACCCTGTCTGGCCTGTTTTACTCCATCGTCTTAGCTCAGCCTTATCCATTTCGAGCCACAGTACAGCTTTGCAGAAGGCTTCTAAATTTTTAGAGACATGGTGTGCCCCTTGGCAGTGCGTCATGTTTTAATCTACTCACTAATGTCTCATAGTGGTCGAGTGTTTCTGGTCATAGCTTTACAGATGGCCTCTGATCTAAGTCCGAGAGCACAACATTCACTCTAGCAGTCTTAATTTTTAATACGAAAAATATAACTGTTGAGAGTATAAAAATTCAAAAATACTTTTATAATATCAAATGGCGTGAAGTATTCTTTATATTGAATGCGCTTTTCAATAGCCCATCGGAAAGAAAAACAATATTCCATCGATAAAATGATTCGCCTTAGGGCTTATCAATTATCGATGGAATATCCAGAACGTTCGCCAACAGAAAACTGGAATGCAGCAATTAAGGAGATAAAATTCGAGTTGCATTGGTGGACAAGATTTTATCGATGGACAGGATTTGAAGAGAAGAAGCTATGGGATTTTCTTCAGTTGTTAATCGTTCCATTTATTTTAACACTTTCAGCATATTTTTTCAAGATTTCACAAAGAAGAGAGAGCAAGAAATTTCTACTAATAAGGCCAATCAAGAAACATTGGTCAATTATCAAGATCGAATGTCAGAACTCTTGCAAAAAGGGCTTCTTAAAACAACCAATATTAATTCTGACATTTTTATTATTGCTCAGGCAAAAACTGTCACTGTATTGCAATCACTAGATCCCGAAAGGCAACACCTTATAATCCAGTTTCTGGATGCTTCAAAACTCAGCATTCAACCTGGAAGTTTTGGAATTCTTTATCAAGCTAAAATGTCAAAAGCGAAGCTTACAGGAGCTGACTTAAGTGACGCTCAGCTAAGCAGCGTAAACCTAAGCAATGCTACACTGGATAGTGCCAATCTAAGTAACGCTAACCTCAATAATGCAATCCTCAGCGGTTCTAATTTAGAAAATGCTTCTCTAAGTGGTGCTAATCTGGGTAGTGCTAATTTGAGCGGTGCCAATCTAAGTAATGTCGATCTTAGCAAAATCGACCTCAGTAATGCCATTCTAATTGGTGTCCAATTTAGAAATACCAACCTTAGAGGGGCTGACCTCAGCGGAGCCAATCTAAGTAATGTTGATTTCAGTAATGGTGTCAATCTCGAGAATGCTAAACTCCAAGGTGCCAAATTCATCAACACCAACCTTAGAAATGTCAGTCTTAAAGAGGCTGATCTTACGGGGGCAGATTTCAGTGGGAGCAACTTCAATGAGGCTTTACTTTGCAAAACTATTCTTAAAAATGGCAAAACGGATGACAAAGATTGCCTAAAGCTTAAATCAAAGTGATTTTGTTGAGTACGAGTATTGTAAATACCAGCATCCCATGATAGGTTCTGCATCTATGATTTAGTAGCTTTTTCAGGAATCACTGTACTTGTGTTTTTTTGATGTGTAAAATATTTCGCAAAAGAAAAATTGAAAGAGAAATTCTATGAGTCAACAGAAAAACAGGTTCAATATTGCTATATGGGGATTTATCGTAACTCTAATTGGGGTTATTGCAACAGCTCTCACCGTTCCAGAATTTAGATCTTTCGTGGGTTTATCTTCAGATAATCGTACAACAGATCGAAAAGAAGTGAGTCTCATAACACAAACAGAATCTGGAGAGCCTTTGGCAGGGGTAAAGGTTCAAGTTGTAGCTGAAGGTGCACCTGAAATTGTGTATTCAGATAGTAATGGTTATGCAAAAGCTAACGTTTCAAATAAAGGTGATGTTCGCGTCAATTTAAGTAAACTAGGCTATCCAGTTCAAAGTTTTATCATTAATTTACTAAACGATCAAAATATTGTTAGGACTGTTCGGTTTTCTAAATCTGGCTCGCCTGAGGTCAGCTCTCTTCCAGGAATTCCTTCAGCTACACCTGCTCCCACTCCGATTCAAGCAGAAGAAATTACTTGGAATGACAATGCTTCAAAGTTGATTGGGAACGTTGGTCAAGATTTTGCGTATTTATGTCCCCCAAATGGAACTATCGTTAACGTATGGGGGACGGATTTTTACACAGCTGGATCTTCAATTTGTAGTGCGGCTGTACATGCAGGGATTATAAATGCTAGGGATGGAGGCAAGGTTCAAATTAGAATCCGTCCAGGAGAAGATTTCTATAACCCTACGACTCGTTATGGGGTAACTAGCAATCGATATGGTAGCTATAAAGGAAGTTTTGTTTTTCTGAATTCAACCGGATCGCCAAGAGCTACAACACAAATCAAACTTATTGAATGGAATGAAACAGCTTCAGATCTTCAAGGAAAATTGGATCAAAATTTTACATATTCTTGCCCAGAAAATGGAACAGTAAATACTAATATATGGGGAACTGACTTATATACAATTGGCTCTTCAATTTGTAGCGCGGCTGTACATGCAGGGATTATAAATGCTAAGGATGGAGGCAAGGTTCAAATCAGAATCCGTCCAGGAGAAAAATTTTATAATAGTACGACCCGTTATGGTGTAAAAAGTAGCCGTTACGATAGTTATAGCTGGAGCTTTGAATTTATCAAATAAAAATTCGAGAACAGGACTATTGAAAGGGCACCTCGAAAAAAACGGGATCATTTAAGAAGACAGATCACCTTAGATAGTCTGCCCAATCTAATGAATAGGGTCGTGAACTGGTCGCTATAGTCCAGAATCGCCCACACAAACTTCGCCCCAGCCTAAATTATCTAGACAACCTGCCGTCGCTGCTGAAGGGTTTTGACTGATGATATAGATGGAAACACCCGCTCAACCCACGCTCAGCTAAAAGGATTCTTCAGGGGCATGAAAGTTTATCGACCCGTTTTAGTCGCGCTCACGATCCTGGTTAGTGTGCTGATGAGCACTACGCTCATTAGCAGTTGGACGGAGCCGCAGGTTCAAAGTCAGCTCAATCTGTATCAGTCCGATTTAGTGCTCAATGCCTCAGAGTGGGAAGCACTGAATCAATCGGTGCAGGGAGAGGCTTCGTTGCAAAAATCTTTCTTGGGCGAAAACCCCATTAAAGATGCCGCAAAAAACTATGAAACGGTGAGAGATTCGGCTCAGAAGGATTTAGATAGCCTAAAACAAAGTGTTAAAGCTTCAACCCAAGACACATCAAGCGCCCCTCAGAAGCCACAGGCAGACAAGTTAGACGTAGAGTCTGTGCCTACCCCTGTCGTAAAATCGCCCCAAAACATCCGAGGCCGTCTGATTGACGAACTCAATTTGCGGTTGGGGGTTCTCTACGCCCGCGCTGGGGAGTCAGATAAAGCCCTTCAAACTTGGACAGATTTAGTCAATACCCCAAAAGTATCCACGAGCATTCAGCAAATTGTGCCAACCGCTCAGGTTTTGCAGGGGGTCTGGAGCGATCCGCCGCGTTTGCTGCCCAATGCTGACGCAATTCTGAGCAAAAATCTCAAAGGCTGGTTTCGGTTTCAGGCGTTGTCTAAGCTGTATAGCCTTCAGCAGCGCCCTGATGCCGCTTTGGCCTTAGTGGCAACCGAACAGGCAACCGCTCAAAGTGCATTTTTAAGGCTGCTGATAGTGGGCGCAATGCCCGTGTTTGGCAGTTTTATGGGGATTGCCATTTTACTGACATGGGGGATTCGCACTGTTTTTAAGCAGCAGCCAGACAAACGGTTAGAAACGCAAGGAGGAATGATCGAAAATCCATCGCCGCTGGCAAAAGAGTTGGCTGACGTGGCAATATCTCCGTACCCAGCGTCCGACCCTGAAGGTATCAGCAGCATCACTGGTTCAGAACGAACCCTGCCAGGGGCTGTTTTGTGGCCGACCGAAACGATTTGGCAGGTGATGGTGCTATGGTTTACCGCGTTCTTTGGCGTGAGCTATGTCTTTGTGCCCTTAGTCGTTTCGCTGCTGGGGATTAAGCCCTCGACCTTTGACGGTCGGCTTCAGGCGTATTTTGCGCTGTTTAGCTACGGATGCCTAATGGTGGTGGGGCTAGGCATCTTACAAATTTCGCTACAGCCATACATTCCCAATGTGCTGCGGTGGCTGCGGCTGAGCTGGAAGGGCAACTGGATTGGTTGGGGGCTGGGGGGCTATTTGGTGGCACTGCCGCTCGTGCTGATTATTTCTTTAGTGAATCAAAAGCTGCTGAAGGATCAGGGTGGTAGCAACCCGATTTTAGAAATTATTTTGCAGGGTCACGATAATTTCACCATTGCGCTGCTGTGGTTTTTGGTGGCGGTGTGCGCCCCACTATTTGAAGAAACCCTATTTCGCGGTTTTTTCTTAACGTCACTCACTCGCTATATGCCCACTTGGCAGGCGATCGCCCTGAGTGGTTTCGTTTTTGCCTTAGCCCACCTCAACCTCGGGGATGTGCTGCCGCTATCGCTATTGGGTATGGTATTGGGCGTGGTGTACTGGCGATCGCGCA
>JANNDV010000065.1:0-6660 GCA_031387975.1 Acaryochloridaceae cyanobacterium OTE_75_metabat_521
GGAAAGAAACGGGTGCAGCAGTCGTACTGAGTTTAAGAACCTTGGTTTTAACACCAACTCGGTGGTCTCAATTTTGGAACAAGCTCAATCAATACGGGTTTCCAGTCGCTCTTTAGGTGATATCAAATAGAGGTCGCACCCCTTATACCCTCTACAGTGATTGAAGCATTAAAAAAAAGCGCCAGACCTAAAGGCAGTTAATGCGGTTCAAGCTCTCAGAGCTTAAACCGAGTCAAACCATCGTAAGCCTTTGTCAGTAGGAGGACGTGGAAGCAAAAGCAGATGAAATGTGCGACGCGATAGCCAGTCCTTTAGGGGAGGTTTTTCGGGGATAAATCACACCCCTGCCAAACCTCAGGCTTCCTTACTTCCTCATCTTATTTAAGCCACGATCCTTACCGTGATGCAGATCTCCACTGTAAGGCACCACTCCAGTGGCTGGATAATGCTCCTCATTGGGCGCAAAGTTTTTCGTAACGCCTTCAAGAATAAACCGTAAACTGTCAAGCAAGGATTTTAGAAGTTTCATACTCAGTTCCTCCTGACGGCTTAAAATAACGGGTGCCGCTCTAATCTCCTTAATTTTATTCAATAAATTAGCTCAGCTAATATAAAGCTCAGAAAGCTTAATTTTCTTTTATGTAATGTAACTCAACGTCACGCTAGCAGGAGCATCGACGTAGGCAAACAGAAAGTATGGCAAACGCATTAGGCTCTACAATGCATCAGAATTATGAATTATAAGGATCACACTCGCCTGCGGATCTAGATCACAGGCATTTCAAGCGTTTCCGCTTATTCATAGATATGAACCACTCGATACCCCATTGCCTGAGGACTAACGCTATGAAACTACAAAATCATGGATTGCTGATTGGAGGCGTCATTGCAGCCTTTGCCTGTGGTGGTGGCCTATATGCAAGTCCGTATTTCACCCTATATCAGGTGTATCAAGCGGTAGAGCGCAAAGATATAGAGGCAATTTCATCTCATGTTGATTTCCCTGCCCTACGTGAAAGCGTTAAGACTAACTTACAAACCGTCGTGAAGAAAGAGACGTCTCAACAGAGCAATCCACTGATGGGTTTATTGGGTTCGGTGATGGGTGGCTTTGTGCTAGACCCAGTGGTAGATCAGCTTGTAACCCCCTCGGGCGTGGCGGCACTACTAGAAGGTCAACAGCTTCAGCTTGGCAAACAGGAAGGACAAACCCAGTTTACGCAAGGCGGAGGCAGCAGCACTCCAGATGTAAAGGCAGAGTATGAATCGTTTAATCAGTTTGCGGTCAACGTGAAGCCCAAAGGGCAAGAAGTAGAGCCAGTAACGATACTGCTGTCTAGAGATGGACTAGGTTGGAAAATATCTGGCATAAGGCTCCCAAGCTCCCTTGCTTTTGCCAAAGACATGTTGCCAAAGAATGCAATGCCGAAAATGAAGGGGATTGAAGGTGAAATTTCTAAATTTCTAAAGGGAGGAATTTAGATTAGGTTGCGCTAAGTCATGACCGCAATGCTTACAGAAGTTTGTGAACTTATAGGTTTTTTGGTGACAGTTTGAGCAATCTACACATTGGTTAAAGCCACAGGACGGGCAAAACTCATCGCCGGTGACCAGCTTAAAGTTGCAGCTAATACAGCGAACATTCTGAATTCTATTTCTGGCCTGAATTTTTTGGTTGAATACAAATTTTTGCAAAAACTTGATTAATCCAAAGCCTGCTAAAGGAATAATCAGAATAAGTAGATAGCTAGTAATAAAGAGCAAACCACCTAAAAGCGTCGTAAGCCCTTCGACAACAACACCCAAAAGATTTCCAAATTGAACAAACTCAAAAAACTTTATTAATAAAGGAATACAAAAAATGACTAGCAAATGCCAGCTAATCAGAGCAATAACGCCTTTATTCTTTTTAGTTGAGGAAGCATTAACAAAGTAAGCTAAAGCAATGAGCGGCAGTAGAAATACAGTTTGCAAGAGTAACTGTTTATTCGGGTACCAAAACTGAGCTGAACGATAGGCTTTTTGAATTTTTTTATAGTCAGAAGTATTGTTAAGTTGCTTCTGATATTCTTGAGAAGAAGGCTGCTGAACTAATTTAGTTTGTTTTTCAAGAATCAACTTCTTCTGAACAGCAATTTTAGCGTTATTTGAATCAATCTTGGACTTGACTTGATCGGCAGATGCTTGATTAATAGAATTTTGAGAGGGCTGACCTGCAATTTTTTCTAGCAGTGTTGAGTCATACTGTTTTCGTAAGGTTTCAGTCTCTTGACTTAGATTAGAGATTTTAATTCTGTCTTGATTAATGCTTCTTTTTAGCTTTATATTTTCTGGAGTATTAATTTCTTTAGATAACTGATTAACATTGTCACACAGGCCTGAAACCTTACCTAGCCTACTTTGTTCTTTTTTAAAACTAGGTGCAAAGGATTGATTGTTGACATCAATAACAGATTCAATTGTTGCTGCATTAAAGTCAAAGGCTCTCTTTTGTTTAGCATCTTGGTAACGCTCATAGATCGAGAAACAGGGAAACTCTTCTTGAGGTAATAGCGACCATTGAGTGATATTTTCTAGGCCACTAAAAACGTTAAAAAGTACAAATATATCGACTAAAACTAGAATAATAATACTGGCTTTATTGATTGACTCATGTTGAATATAAGTAGATCTTCCAATTAATTGCCGAAAGAGTCTTTTAACAAATAAGAACATATTCTTGCCACTATACAGAGGACTTCAAATAGATTTTGACAATGAACTCCTCTGAGCTTAGGGGAACCCGTTACAGCTTAACAAGAGATTGTTACCAAATCGTCATACTTTTGTAGTCTATAATACAGAAATTTTTATATAATTCTGGTTCAGGGTAAGTAAAGCCTGACGACAAATTCTGGTGAAAGACGATGGCTCAAGTACTTCAGTTCAATCCGCTCCAAACTTCTGCCATCCATCGGCACAGTATGATGGATTCTTTGGCTTACCGCTTGGAGATTGCTCGAACAGCTAGAAACACACAGCTCATTGAGCTATTGGAACAGGAAAAACGACAGATTTCTGCTCATAGCACAAGTCGCAAGGCTCTCAACGCACTAGAAGCTTGGCTAGAGGCTGCGAAGGAAGGGCTTAGTACAGTTTTCTTTGGTGGTTCTACACTTCAGGTGAGTGAATTTAATTCGGGTAGCGACCATTGGTGGTACGCTTTTGACCCGCGCACGGGTGCATGCGTCTACGCAGATTCTGAGGTGGAACTGCGCCTATGGATCAAGGCGAATTACCGAGGTGTATAGATGAGAGGAATTGTGCCCACGTTAAAGGCATGAGCATAATCCCTGTTGGCCAACAGGTATTTCCGCAAGCTACTACCTACCGTCCACCTACGGTGATGGAATCTACTTTAATGTGGGGCTGACCTACGGTGACGTAGATGCTGCCGCTGACGGAACCGCAAAACCCAGCGGCTAAGCCAAGGTCTTGAGAAGACATAGAAATCTTGTTCATGATTTCGGTGGCCTCGCCGATTAGGGTTGCGCCTTTGAGCGGCTTGGTGACTTTGCCATTTTCGATGAGGTAGGCTTCATCTACTGAGAAGTTAAACTGTCCTGTGGGGCCAACGCTGCCGCCGCCCATCTTTTTGCAGTACAGTCCTTTTTCAATGGAGGCAAAGATTTCGTCGGTGGTGTAGTTGCCAGGAGCGATGTAGGTGTTTCGCATCCGGCTGGCGGCGGCGTAGGCGTAGCTTTGGCGGCGACCACTGCCTGTACGAGGGTTGCCTGTGCGAATGGATCCGGCGCGATCGCTCAGGAAATTTTTCAGAATCCCATTTTCGATCAGCAGCGTGCGCTGAGCGGGCATGCCTTCGTCATCCATGTCAATGGTGCCAAAGGCGTTATCGGTTAGTCCTTCATCCCAGGCGGTCAGGTTTTCGTGGGCAATTTTCTCACCTTTTTTATCGGCAAAGGGGGTAGTTTTACGCTCGATTTGGGTGGTTTCGAGGAGGTGCCCACAGGCTTCATGGAAAATCACCCCGCCAAATTCGTTTGCCATCACAACGGGGTAGGTGCCAGATTCAATAAAGTCGGCATGAATCATTTGGGCGGCGGAGTGCGCCACTTCTTCGGCATCAATAGCAAAATCCCAAGTTCTGAGGAAGTCTGGAGCGTAGGTTGCACCCACGCGCTTACCAATAGAGGCGCGATCGCCATTTTCTTCGCACAGCAGGTTGTAGCCGACGGACTGGGTGAGGCGAATATCACGAGCAAACACGCCATCGCTGGCGGCAACTAAAACTTCTTGCCAATCGCGGAAGTATACGGCTTTGCGAGACTGGACGTGCTGGGCTTTTTGGAGCAGTCTGGCGTTGGCGGCAAGCAACACTTCGCTCATTTCCTGCATGGGGCTACAGCCTGCGAGCCAGCTATCTTTATTACGGGCGGTGGCGTAGTCGCGCAATAGCTCTAGGTTAATTTCGGGGACGAAGGCGCTGGGGCCAGGGAGGGTTAGCCCCATGATGGAGAGTGCCTTTTCGAGCGATCGCTTGAGTCCGCTAAAGCTGAGGTCGTTGGTGCTGACGTAGCAGTCTGCACTGCCGACGAACACCCTCACCCCTGCACCTGTGGCCAGGCGGGGCGAGAGGCTGGTAATGGCGTCGTCTTCGGCTTGGGCGCTAATGTAGTTGACGCGCTCTAGAAAAAATTCGATGAAGTCTGCCCCGGCGGCTCGTCCTAAACCTAAGAGCGTGGAGAGCGGCTGTCGCCAGCTTTCGTCAAAGCGATCGCGGCTAACGGCATAGTCTAGGTTGGGGAGTTCACGAGACAGCAGTGCGGCGCTTGGAGACATGCTAGACCTTTGGTGTAGAGGAAATTAGGGCTTTTCGCTTGTTCTCCATAGTCTAGCAAACCCCAACGGATTGAATGGCACGACTGGCTGTGAATCAGTAGGTAGACATAAACAGAGTTAGCTGGCAAAGCTATGTGGGTATTTTAATTTAAGAGGATATGAAGTTTGAAGTTCTAGTGTAACCATGAGTCAGTTCAGTGGTCTATTAACTGGTTTTCTTAAGTCAAGATTAACAAAGGGTTCGGGATTCAGAGCACTTGGCGTTTTTGCCTTATCGCTAGGGACTACATTTGGTGTAATTTATGCAAACTACTATAGTTACTGGGAAGGAACAATTTACAGAACTCAGACAGTTGATTTTAATATCCTGTCAAATTTATTACCTACGAAAATATCAATACTATTATCAAAAACAACCTCGTCTAAAGATGCTGTCAACAGCCTGCAACAATCCTTAGACAGTAACTATGGACTATTCGGAATTATTATTACTGATTGTATAATTTCTGAGCGTTATTGTCCGACCCAGAGAATTCTTTATGCTTCACAATCTAGAGTTGAAGAAACACAAAATGGTAAACAACGACTGATTCCTCAAAATGGCTATGCTAAAGTGTGGGCAAGCAGGGTTATTTCATTCTAGCCAGATGTAGAAAAAGCCTCTAAAGTAAGGGTGCAGTTGTATCGTTGGATTTCCAGCCATGAGTACATTAGCCATCGTAGAGTCGTTTAGAGACTTACCTGACCTTCGTCGCGGAGCAGGCCGTCGCCATGAGCATGCCCTGTGTTTAGCGCTCTTTACCTTAGCCATTAGTGCAGGTTGTCGAGGCTTTCTTTCGATGCGTGATTGGCTCCATAGTTATCATGATGACCTACTGACCTTATTTCGTCCGTTCAAGAATCGATTACCGTCCTACAGCACCATCCGTCGAGTGTTGCTGAGCTTGGACTATAAAGCCTACAGCATTTGTCTAGCAGGGTTTTTCGAGATTGAGCCATTGCGTGGAGAAACGGTTGCCTTAGATGGCAAGGTTGCGCGGGGTTCTTACAATATCGATACCGAGGCCAGTACAACAGAGTCTCACCCTGCGATTCAATTGGTCACGGTGTATGTTGTGGAACGGGGACTGATTCTCCCGATTCAACCCGTAGACAAGAAGAGTAATGAAATCACTGCATTACCGCCTGTTCTAAAAGAATTAGCCCATCGTGGTGTAGTCTTTGCCTTTGATGCACTCAACACCCAAAAAAACTTGTGCGCAGATCATTGACTCTGGCAATCACTATCTAGGGGCACTCAAAGGAAATCACGGTAATTTCTTCAAAGCCATTAAGCTTCAATTTCAACCCGAAACCCATATTCACACCGTCGAAACTGGGCATGGACGAGTAGAGCGGCGCAGCGTCAGTCTATGTCATGACGTTAAGGCATTGCCCAATACAGATGAATGGGCTGGTCTTAAGACAATTATTCGAGTCACCAGCTATCGACACTTGCTCAAAGGACAACTCCTCTACGTCAAAAAGCCCACAACACGTTATTACATCAGCTCTTTGGATGAGACGGTTGAAGCGTTTGCTCGACGTATCCGCGACTACTGGCATGTGGAGAACAAAGTGCATTATGTGCGCGATGTAACTCAGGGCGAGGATGCCTCCAGAATAAGGGTGCAGCCTTTACCGAACATCTTTGCCTTAGCCCGTAATCTAGCCCTCAATTTGTATCGTGACCACGGCTTTGAGAATATGGCACAAGCTCAACGTAGGGCGGGACAAGGTTTCAACTTGCTTAAATCTCTCTTTAGAATGAAATAACCCTGG
>JANNDV010000111.1:0-6710 GCA_031387975.1 Acaryochloridaceae cyanobacterium OTE_75_metabat_521
CTGGAATGCGATGGAAAGAAACAGGAGCAGCAGTGGTACTCAGTTTAAGAACGTTGGTCTTAATGCCCACTCGGTGGACTCGATGTTGGAACAAGCTCAATCAATATGGGTTTCCAATTGTTCTCTAGACAATATCAGGCTCAGCTCGCACCCTTTACTACTAGGATTTGGTCAAATTAAAGGTACACCTTACCTGATCTAGAAGCGCTATAAAAGAAAAAATTGATGTTTTCACAAAACAACCTTCTGAGTTTGGATTATTTTTAACATATATTGTCCATATGCATTTTTTTGTAATCCTTTGCTCAGATGTATTACTTGCTCTGCTGTAATATAACCCATCCTATAAGCTACCTCCTCAATACAGGCGATTTTTAGCCCTTGACGTTGTTCAATTGTTTCCACAAAAGTCGACGCTTGCAACAAACTTTCGTGCGTCCCTGTATCTAACCACGCCACGCCACGCCCCAAAGCCTCAACTTTAAGCTGTTTTTGCTTCAGATAGACCTTATTCACGTCCGTAATTTCTAGCTCCCCCCGTGGTGATGGCTGTAATTGACCCGCAATATCAATCACTTGATTATCATAAAAATATAGCCCTGTCACGGCAAAGTTAGATTTAGGCTTTGAAGGTTTTTCTTCAATAGAAGTTATTCTGCCTTGGGCATCAAATTCCATCACTCCATAGCGCTCTGGATCATTCACTTGGTATCCAAACACAATGGCGCCTGTTGTTAGCTGGCTTGCACCCTGAAGCCTTTCACTCAAAGACTCTCCATAAAATATGTTGTCGCCCAAAATAAGTGCAACAGTATCACCCCCAATAAACTTGCGCCCAATAATGAATGCCTGAGCCAAGCCCTCTGGCTTTGGCTGCTCCTCATATACAAGCTTTATCCCTAACTGACTTCCGTCCCCTAAAAGACGATAGAACAGCGGCAAATCCTGCGGCGTTGAAATAATCAAAATCTCACGAATTCCTGCCAGCATTAGTGTTGAAAGCGGATAGTAAATCATTGGCTTGTCATACACAGGCATTAGCTGTTTTGATAGCACCCGCGTGACTGGATACAGACGAGTGCCCGACCCACCCGCTAAAATAATCCCTTTCATTTAGTACTCCTCATAAAGTCTTGGCTCTACATATTCCCAGGCTTGGGAATATGAAAACTCCTCATGTCCTGACTTACGCCTGTTGCCTTCCTGTGTGAAGATTGTTGTATACCCACAAGAGATTTCCTTTTGATACTTTGCATCACTTCCTTAACCTTCCCTTAGTAAGGCAGGGCTAATCTCTGGTTATGAAGAAAAATCAGACTTTATCTTTTGAGTTGAGACTGAGAGACCGATGCACAGCTAGTTGATTGATGTCTTTCAAACGCTTGAGACCTTTCGCTCCCCTCGCGGTCGGCGACATCTACTCTAGCCCATTCTGCCATTAGCTACTCTGGGCGCCCTTAGTAACTGAAGGACTGTGGAGCTTTGGAGGATCTCGGTTTTCGACATTATGGAGCCGTTTGTGAGTGTTTGAGGATTTTGCTAAAGTGCTTCTTGTCTGATTCCACCTTTCGGTGGCTCTTTCGACGTTTAGACTCTACACGATTGAGTTAAGTTTTTAAGGTTGGGCTAGGGGTGAATTTCAACAGCAGTGGCCTAAACTGTCCTACTTGGTTCAGATTCAACGATGGGGAATCTGTTTGAGCGCGTTTGCTATGCTGAACGCAACTAAAGCTGTTGTCAGCATAGCTCAGGATATTCGAGGGCATCATGGCATGGAGAATTATCTACATTTGGGTCAAGCATGTGGTTTGGGGGGAGGATGCGCCTTTCAAGGTCTTCAACCCAGTGACGAACTAGAGTGTCTTCGCACCATAATTTTAATCTCTTTTGATGCTGGGGGCATAACTGGATCGGCACGGGACAACGTGTTGAGTCTATGACCTGATGCAGCTTTTTCTCTTTTCACACCAGATTAGCCCCTGCTAAGGAGAGAGTTGGGTTGGATACGCAATGTACCAAAGTTTAGGCTCATATCCCGTAGATTGTGCCTATTTTAATTTGCGGTGCTCAATTTTCTGGGCTAGATATCTCTAGCGATGCACTCATTTGAATTAACTCCAATTTATAGCCGTCAGGATCTTCCACAAACGCAATGATCGTACTGCCGTGTTTCATGGGGCCAGGGGCGCGCGTTACCTTGCCGCCTTTTGTGCTGATATCTTGACAGGCTACATAGATATCATTTACACCCAAGGCAATGTGTCCGTAGGCATTGCCCAGTTCGTAGGTATCTACCCCCCAGTTATGGGTCAGTTCTAAAACCGTCTGGTCTGACTCATCGCCGTAGCCCACAAACGCAAGAGTGAATTTGCCATCGGGGTAGTCTTTTTGGCGCAATAGCTTCATGCCCAAAATGTCGCAATAAAAGGCCAGCGATCGCCCCAAATCTGTCACTCGCAGCATGGTGTGTAAGAATCGCATGACAAAAACCCTCTCGATATGCCAGAAGTGTATTCTTTGCTGTTACATTCTGACGCATTCCCCCCTAGGATTGTTTAGAAGCATTGCGCGACTCATTACCCTGACAAACCATTCATCAGGGTATCGTGCAGCAGAACAGAACCGAGTTGAGCTATAGGGAAACTTTACGCACATGCAAGACACTGCGATCGCCGAAATCAACGCGCGCGAAATTTTAGATTCGCGTGGGCGGCCCACCATTGAAGCAGAAGTGGTCTTAGACTGTGGGGCTTATGGCATTGCCCAAGTTCCCAGCGGCGCTTCAACGGGCAGCTTTGAAGCCCATGAGTTAAGGGATGATGATGCCAGCCGCTATGGTGGCAAAGGGGTTCTTAAAGCGGTTGAAAACGTCATCGCCGAAATCCAGTCAGAGTTGATTGGCCTCGATGCCCTCAACCAGTCCGAGATTGATCAAGTGATGATTGACCTAGATGGTTCCCCTAATAAAACCAATCTAGGAGCCAACGCCATTTTGGGCGTATCGCTTGCCACGGCAAAGGCTGCCGCTTCTTCTTTAGATTTGCCGCTGTATCGGTACCTGGGTGGACCACTCTCTAATCTATTGCCTGTGCCGTTGATGAACGTCATCAACGGCGGTTCCCATGCCGACAACAACGTTGATATCCAAGAATTTATGATTGTGCCCCACGGTGCGCCGACGTTTCGGGAGGCATTGCGCTGGGGGGCTGAGGTGTTTGAGGCGCTCAGCAAAGTGCTGAAGTCCAAAAATTTGCTAACGGGCGTGGGCGATGAGGGCGGGTTTGCTCCTAACCTTGGCTCTAATCAAGAAGCATTGGAATTACTAATCTCTGCCATTGAGAAAGCAGGTTATAAGCCTGGTGCTGAAGTATCCCTTGCCCTAGATGTCGCCGCCAGCGAGTTTTATAAAGATGGGCAGTACACCTACGACGGTACGGCACACTCCCCAGCGGAGCTAATTGATTACATGGCTGGGTTGGTGAGCCGCTATCCCATTGTGTCTATTGAAGATCCACTCTATGAAGATGATTGGGCAAGCTGGCAGCTCATGACGGCAAAGCTGGGCGATAAAGTCCAAATCGTGGGCGATGACCTATTTGTCACCAACATCACTCGGCTGCGTCAGGGTATTGAGCAAAAGGCAGCGAACACCATCCTGATTAAGCTCAACCAAATTGGATCCCTGACTGAGACATTGCAGACCATCGACCTTGCCACGCGCAATCGGTTTAAGTCCATCATCAGCCACCGCTCTGGCGAAACGGAAGATACCACCATTGCAGATTTAGCGGTAGCAACCAGATCCGGACAAATTAAGACAGGTTCGCTGTGCCGCAGTGAGCGGGTTGCAAAATATAACCGACTGCTTCGCATTGAAGATGAGTTGGGCGATTTTGCGGTATATGCAGGTGCTGCAGGTCTTGGCCCAACAGTTTAGTTTATTGGCACTTTAGCTATTTATTTTTGTTCCCTCTCAAGCCCTTCTGCCATTCAGGTGGAAGGGCAATTTTTTGTGTCTAAATGATATGGGTAGACTGCTGTGTACGCTTGGGGGGCGATCTCAGTAGCCCTCATCAGCCTCAGTCTGACACAGTTTGAAGATGCACCTAGAATTGACATATATCGGTCAAGACATTAAAAATTGACCGCTGGTGATTAAGTTTTGGCGTTCTTCCAATCTTTCTGGATGGTTGAACTTCAACAAAAAAGCAGTGACTCTACCTTCTCCGGAAAGAGGGATAATTTCTGCCCCAGATAGGCGGAAATGTTCTGTCCATTGCTGTTGACGCGGATGAAATAGGGCGGTGAGCTGGTTAGTATCAATATCAATCGAACCCAAATCGCTGCCCTTGAGCCGATTGCAAGGGGAACAAGCCAAGGCTAGATTATCCGAAGTCGTTTCGCCTCTGTGTTTCTCAGCAATGATATGTTCAATTTCTAAGGCAAACAGTGACGCTGCTTGAGGGAATAGGCAATATTCACAGCAATTGTTGGCGCGTTCAATGACCAGTCGGCGAAGCGCAGCAGAAACGTAGGTCGTCATTGGCTAGGATGGCTGCATTTTAAGCTTTGCCATTGCTTGGGCTTTGGCAAGTCGAACCAAATGCTCCAATGTTAAATAGCGATCTAATTCGGTTTCTTCTTGGGGGGAAAGTTGACCTGCTTTATTTTGCGCGAGAAGTTGACTCATTCTGGCTTGAAGTTCGGGCGATGGGTGAATGGCGAGAATTTGTTCAGCGGTGGGTTGGCTGGCGAGAACTCTGATAATTTCCTGGTCGCCTAAAAAACTAGGGATGTATTGTTCGCTTAATAGATCTTGCAGTCCGCGCTCAAGTAGCTCTGGCAGGCGATCGCCAAACTGCTCTAGTTGCTCTCCTAGGCGATCAGGGATATCCAGAACGATTTGCATAGTAAGTCTCCGGCTTTGGGGCAGTGTATCAGTTGGACAAAGATCGAGGCCTAAGCTTATTTTAGCCAGTGCGTTCATTCAGTGTTGCTTTTTAGACTGCTGCGATCGCCCTCGCCCCCATTAGCCTCAGTCTGGCAAGAATAACCAGATGTCCTGTCCTCAAGCTTCTGGCTAAAATGGAGATGGCAAACAATAACTGTCACTGAAAAACAATGTCCACAGTTGAACGGATTGAAGCCGAGATTCTCAAACTCTCCCCTAAAGAATTAACTCGGTTAACTGATTGGGTTTTGGCTTTGAATGAGCAGGCTTGGGATGAGCAGATTGAACAAGATATTGCAGTAGGGAAATTAGATTTTCTTGCCCAAGAGGCCCTGGCAGAATTGGAAGCGGCCAACTGCCGCACGCTCTAATTCCCCTTCATTGCATTACTCATAACAAAATGAGCGCCAACACTGGATTTTCTTCCTGCTCAATACGCCGCATATTTACGAACGCGGCACATTCAACGAAGGCCTGGAAAATCTCTGGCACTCGCTTCTGAAAATTTTGGGTATCTTCGACCTCAAGATGAAACAGCTCACCAGGAGCCACTGTAACCGTTGTCATGCCAGCATCTGCATCATCCAAGTAGTCATACAATCGATCCAAGCGTTCATGTTGCGACCGTAGTAGCCTGGGAAGCCCAATGTCTTAGCAAACACTGAATGAAACCCGTCCCAATCATGGATGCTCTGGGTCTGGAGTCTAACAGATTGAACGATCATGGTGTACTTGAAGTGTCCTAAAAATGATTTAGCAGACATACTAAAAAAGGTCGAGATGCATTGCATCTCGACCTTTTTGAACATCAAACATCAATACACCGAATCCGATTAGAACAAGCCCAAGGTTAAAGACTTGTCAATGGGAAGCGTTGCACCAATGCCTAAGTACAGGGTGAACAGCGTCCCAAACAGGAATACGCTGGTTGCCACTGGACGGCGGAAAGGGTTTTGGAACTTGTTGACGTTTTCGATGAATGGAATCAGCATTAAGCCCAAAGGAATCGCGGTCTGGAGTGCAATACCCAACAGTTTGCTAGGCACAACGCGCAGAATTTGAAACGCAGGATACAAATACCATTCCGGCAGAATTTCGAGAGGTGTTGCAAAGGGGTTTGCAGGTTCGCCCACCAAAGCGGGGTCAAGTACTGCTAAGCCGATGCAAAGCGCCATTGTACCCATGATGACCACGGGGAACATGTAGAGCAGGTCATTGGGCCAAGCGGGTTCGCCATAATAATTGTGACCCATGCCTTTTTTCAGCTTTGCTCTAAGCTGCGGATCGCTGAGATCCGGTTTGATGATGATTTTTGCCATAGGTTGAGTGGTTCTCTTTCAAAGGGTCGACAGAGAGTGGATGTTCAGCTTACAAAGGACCTGAGATGCCTTGCTTGCGAATCATGAGGAAGTGCAGCAGCATAAAGACTGCAATGAGCCAAGGCAAAACAAACGTATGGAGGCTATAGAAACGGGTCAAGGTAGATTGACCAACGCTGGTGCCGCCGCGAAGCAGCTCTACCATCAGCCCACCCACAACGGGAATGGCATCAGGAACGCCGGATACAATTTTAACGGCCCAATAGCCGACTTGATCCCAAGGAAGAGAGTAACCCGTAACCCCAAAGGAAACGGTAATGACAGCCAGCACTACGCCAGTGACCCAGGTTAATTCCCGTGGCTTCTTAAACCCGCCGGTCATATAGACGCGGAAGACGTGCAGAATCATCATTAACACCATCATGCTGGCAGACCAGCGA
>JANNDV010000116.1:0-6519 GCA_031387975.1 Acaryochloridaceae cyanobacterium OTE_75_metabat_521
GGCGATCGCCTATTTACCGCCACCGCCGCCCCACTGAAGCAAGATGCATCCCAACCTTTCAGCCGATTTTTACACTACTGGATTGGTGAACCGGAGCCTATTCTGATTTCCGAACATCTCTACCCCCTAGATTCAAACCCCAAAGACGGCACCCTTCACGCTCTAACAGACCTCATTTCAATTGATAATGCAGGCCACTTTCTAAGCCTTGAGCGCAGCTATAGCCCTATTACAGGCTACGGCGCAACCTTATATCAACTTGCCACAGGGGTTGCTACTGATATCTCTGGCATGCGTACCCTGCCTTCTAACCTAAAAGGCATTGTGCCGATTCTGAAGCGGCCACTGCTGAATCTCGCAGATCTGAAGATTCCGCTTCAAAATCTAGAGGGGCTTTCGCTTGGCCCTCAGCTCTCAGATGGCAGCCGCAGTCTGCTTCTTGTCAGCGATAACGGCTCTAAGCCAGCGGTGCCCACTCAGGTGCTGATGCTGCGCTTAGGGAAGCGATTGTCTCAAGCCAAAATATAGAGATTCTGCGTCAATCTGTTCCCCTCATCAAAATCCCCTATCGCCAGCGGCGAGGCTACGCCAGAGACAAGCTCAGAACACCGCTTCTCCCACTGAGCCACCGTGTACACACGTCCTAAAAAATCCCCTCCTCGGAGGGGTGCCCGTAGGGCGGGGTGGGTTAGTCAGTAGCGCTACTGACTAACCCACCCCTACTCCTCCCGAGAGGGGATTGATGAATCGGTTTATGGCAAAAACCTATACGGAGGGAAACTTTAAGATCTGTGCGTATACCGTAGCCCTTTATGGGAGAGGGTCATAAGAAACTCTACGCTTCGTCAAGAGCCGCAATCCCAGGAAGTACCTTGCCTTCTAGAAGTTCTAAGCTAGCGCCGCCGCCTGTCGAAATATGGCTCATTTGATCGGCTAAACCTACCTTCTCTACGGCTGCCACAGAGTCACCCCCACCAATAATGGTGATGGTGCCCTTGCCTGTGAGAGAAGCAAGACTACGGGCGATCGCCTCGGTTCCCACCGCAAACTTATCGAACTCAAATACCCCCATCGGGCCATTCCAGATCACGCTCTTAACATCTTCGAGGGCAGCCACAAACTCTTTAACAGAATCTGGGCCAATGTCTAGACCCATCCAGCCATCGGGGATGTCGTTGATGCTGACGGTTTTGGCATTGGCATCAGGAGAAAAATTATCTGCCACCACCACATCTGTCGGCAGCAAAAACTGAACGCCTTTTTCTTTCGCCTTAAGTTCTAGGGCACGGGCGAGGTCTAGCTTATCTTCTTCAACCAGAGACTTACCGACGTTCAGGCCGCGAGCCTTGTAGAACGTAAAAATCATGCCGCCGCCCAAGAAGATCTTATCCACCTTATCGAGCAGCGTTTCAATCACGCCAATCTTGCTAGAAACCTTAGATCCACCCACGATCGCCGCCAGAGGCCGTTGAGGGTTTTCGATCGCATTTTGAAGATACTGCAATTCTTTCTCAATCAGGTACCCAGCCACACAGGGGCTAAGATAGTGCGTTACGCCTTCAGTCGAAGCGTGGGCGCGGTGAGCCGTCCCAAAAGCGTCATTCACAAAGAGATCGGCATTGGCGGCGAGCTGCTTGGCAAATTCTGGGTCGTTGCTTTCTTCACCAGGGTAAAAGCGCACATTCTCTAGCAGCGCGACCTGACCCGATGTCAATGCACTAATCTTCGCTGCGGCTTCATCGCCAATGCAGTCGCCCACAAATACAACGGGTGTCCCCAATAGCTCTGAGAGGCGTTGGGAGACAGGCGCAAGGGTATATTTTTCTTTACCATTTTTCTCAACGTCCTTGTAGCGCCCAAAGTGGCTCGCCAGAATAACCTTTGCACCCTTAGCTACCAAGTCTTTAATGGTTGGGAGTGCTGCGCGAATGCGAGTATCGTCGGTGATGGCACCTGTTTCTTTATCTAAAGGAACATTGAAATCAACCCGTACAAATACGCGTTTATTGGCTAAATCAGCGGATGATAAATTTGCTAGAGTTTTTTTGGACACAGTCTGTCTCTCCTATGTGCGTCTATTAAAAGCAAAGCCAGAGTGGGCTATATTCACCATCGCCCTGACTGCCGAGTCAATTTCAATAAAATCAATGAACCCCTGCCGTCAATAATTTTACCGGAGTCGGTACCCTGGAGGAGCGTTTCATGTTTAAGACCGTTTTGTTTCCTGTCGATCAAAGCCGCGATTCCCGCGAGGCGGCTGAAACTGTTGCGGAGTTAGTCAAACTCTGCGGTGCAAAACTCATCATTCTTTCTGTAGAAGATGATTCTGAAGAGCCAGGGGGCAGCCCTGCTTCTCGTCTATCGCCGGAGGTCATCGATCAGCTTCTAGAGTCGGCAAAGACAACTTTTTTGGACTGGGGTATTACAGCCCAGACGCTCCATCGCAGCGGCAAAATTGCCTTCACTATCTGTGATGTTGCCGATGAGCTGAATGTCGATATCATCATCATGGGCTGTCGGGGCATTGGTTTAACTGAAGAAGGAGCCAATGACAGCGTCAGCAATCGCGTCATTAATTTATCTCCTTGCCCTGTCCTGATTGTGCCGTAGCCCTATGGTTGGCAAGCGTGTGTAACCTTCAATTCTTAGTGGGTGCTGTTTGCCAATGCAACCCTAGGGCCTGGGGTGTTTGTAGAGACCAGTCGAGAGAGGAAGCGCCAGTATTGCTAGGGCCTTTGAGCGATCGCCTACAACGCCCACCGTACATCCTCGGCAAGTCCTTCACCGTTGCGGACGTGGCGCTGGGTTCTATGCTGGCCTACATCCCCTTCATGCTGAAGTTAGACCTTAGCCCCTATCCTGGTGTAGTAGCCTACATAGCGCACTTAACTGAACGCCCTGCGTATAAGACGGTAATGTCAGGCACAGGGACATAATTCCAACCGATCTTGGCAATTCATGCCCAGATTTCGTGCGCGGTTGATCATCAAATTAACCAATCCTTGATTTGAGGTTCTTTTACCGCGCAATTGGTACATTAGACTGAAGAAGCATAATTTTTGGATTAGCGTCAATCTGTCTAGTACCGCTCATCTTTTGTACCGCACTGCCGATTCTTCACAGGCGATCTACTATGAACACCCCCGTCAAGTCCGAAGGTCAAATCATCTATCCCATTTCCAAGCCGGAAGTGCCCCAAGAACTGGCAGAAAGCGTCATTCTTTCTTCTATTAATGACCTCTACGACTGGGCGCGTCTTTCGAGCCTGTGGCCTCTGCTATATGGCACGGCCTGCTGCTTTATTGAAGTGGCTGCCATGATTGGCTCACGGTTTGACTTTGACCGCTTTGGCCTGGTGCCACGCTCTAGCCCCCGTCAGGCCGACCTGCTCATTACCGCAGGTACCGTCACCATGAAAATGGCTCCTGCTTTGGTGCGTCTTTACGAACAAATGCCCGACCCCAAGTATGTGATTGCAATGGGAGCCTGTACGATTACGGGCGGCATGTTCAGCAGCGACTCGCCAACGGCAGTCCGTGGCGTAGATAAGCTGATTCCGGTGGATGTGTATCTGCCAGGGTGCCCACCCCGACCTGAAGCCATCATGGATGCGGTGATTAAGCTACGCAAGAAGATTTCTGATGAGGATATGCGGGAGCGTGGCAAGATGCGCCAAACCCATCGCTACTACAGCACCACCCACAATATGAAGGTGGTTCCCCCCATTTTGACGGGTGAGTACCTTCGCGCGGAATCTCGTCAGGCACCGCCTAAAGCCCTAGGGGAAGCGTTAGGAATGCCCGTACCGCCTGCCCTTAAGGTCGCACAAAAAGAGAAGGCATAGGATTTATGCATCAAGAGGGACTAACTTTTTAGAGAACAGCGTCTCTCGCTTAAGGGAGGGCTGAATGGGTGTAATGGCCTCTAATAGTGGCCTAACGCGTTCTGCACCACTAAATACGTTAACTTGATAGACTTTTTGCTGCGTCAAATCTAAAGCCGTCATCCAACCGCTCTTGGGATGATATGCGCCCGTGTCAATATCTAGCCAGCCCACCCCTTGGGCAATTTGCCCTGGCTCCACGCCTTGAAACGTGAAGGTAATAGTATGGCCTGTCACAATCGTTTTATTGTCAAAAAACGGCGACTGTGTTTGGTGAAATTCTTGGCGAATCCAACAAAATTCTTGAGAAGACTGCTGTTCTAGAGGAATGCGAGGATGTACCCCAGCATGGACGAGCCAAAAATCACCGAGGTCAAAGTAGCTCGGTAGGCTTGCAAACCATTTGAGGTCTGCTTCTAGCTGATCTTCTAACCCTCGGTAGCTTTCTAACGTACTGCGCCCACCCGCGCTCAGCCATGCATCCATCGCAAAGCTATTAGGGTTAGCCGAAGCAAAGGCAAAATATGCCATTTGCTCATGGTTGCCCAGCAAGCAAGGATATTGATGCGTGTTTACAAAATTAACAACCTGAGCGCTTTCTGGCCCTCGGTCAATCAAATCTCCGAGAAAATACACTGCATCTTGGTCGGCTAGGTTTAATAGCGAAATCAGGTGCTGTAGTCCTTTATAGTGACCATGCACGTCTCCGATTACGATGCGCCGAGAAGAATCATCTAACATGCAGGTGGGTCAAGTGCATTCCCGGATGGTGAAAATTCCATACAGCTATCCTTTCAGCACTTGAGTTGAAAGAGTGTTGATGCTCTATAGTATGCCCCATTTTTTTCAGTGCGCGTCTAGATCTCTAAATTTTGATCAAAATGCTGGAATGTCTTGCGGGGAGGGCATTACACAATTGTTACAACTACATTTACGGGAACAACGATATGACAGACTGCCTTCATCTCAGGGGCATTCGTGGCTATGGCTATACGGGCGCACTCCCAGAAGAGCAGATCTTAGGGCAGTGGTTTGAGGTGGATCTTCAGATTTACTTAGATTTAAGCGTGGCGGGTCAGAGCGATGTGCTGGCAGATACCCTACACTACGGGCCTTTGATTGCACAGATTCAGGAAATGATTCGGCGATCGCACTATGCCCTAGTCGAACGCCTCGCTACCGTCATCGCAGAGGCGGTGTTGGAATATCCAATGGTCGAGCAGGTGAAGGTTTGTCTGATCAAAAAACCTCCCATCCCTGATTTTTCGGGACAAGTCCAGATCGAGATTCTGCGCTCAAAAACGGGTGGCTGCTAGAATGCAGAGTGCCCTTGTGGGTCAAGGTATGGAGCCTGAGATTGAGTTAAAGCTGCCCTATGTCGAGGTATTGGTCGATTGCCCTGGTCATATCGGGCTACTGACCTATCGAGTACCTCCAGACGTTGCCATTGCGCCCGGAGATATCTTGAGCGTAGATTTTGGGGCGCGGCAAGTGGGGGCGATCGCCATTCGTCTCACCGCCGCTTTCCCCTCAGATTTAGCCCCAGAACAGATCCGTGAAGTGGCCGAAGTGGTCAGCGATAGCCTGTTCCCCCCAGGCTATTGGGCATTGCTAGAGCGGGTTGCCGATTATTACTACACGCCACTCATGACCGCCATTCGAGTGGCGCTGCCGCCAGGGTTATTGCAGCGATCGCAGCGGCGGGTACGTTTGCTCATCTCGGAGATTCCAGCCTCAAAAGCGATTAGCACTACAGCCCAGCGCATTGTGGAGCTACTTCTCCAAAATTCTGCAACCCAGGGCGGCTATGCCTGGAGCTACATTCAGCAAAAAGTACGAGGCGCAGAGAAAGGGCTACGAGAGCTGAAGCAGTTGGGCTGGGTAGAGATTACGCTTGCGCCCCCTGCAAATTCTACCCAGCCTAAGCGCCAGCAAAAGGTGACGCTGTTAAGCCAAGACGCAGAAGACTTAACCCCACGCCAGCGAGAAATTTTAGCCACCCTAGCCCACCACGGCGGCGAACTATGGCTTCAAGATTTACTCAAGCACAGTAAAACCACCTCGCCTACCCTCCAAAAAATGGCTCAAGCCGGATGCATTGCCATCACAACCGAAGAGCGCCTACGTCTTGAAGATCATGCGGTATCTAGAGATCAGCCCCTGGTACTCACCGAAGATCAGCAAACGGTGCTGACTGCCATTCACGCGCTATCGGGCTGTGCGACGGTACTACTCCATGGCGTAACCGGATCGGGAAAGACTGAGGTTTATCTACAGGCGATCGCCCCCATCCTCAAGCAGGGTAAGTCTGCACTGGTGCTGGTGCCAGAGATTGGCCTAACCCCGCAGCTCACCGATCGCTTTCGCGCTCGGTTTGGCGCACGGGTGCGGGTGTACCACAGCGCCCTCTCCGATGGTGAACGCTACGACACCTGGCGATATTTGCTTAACAAAGAGCCTCAGGTGGTGATTGGTACCCGCTCCGCCGTCTTTGCGCCATTACCGAACTTGGGGATTATTATTCTGGATGAGGAGCATGATTCTGGCTATAAGCAGGAGCAGCCCGCGCCCTGTTATCACGCGCGGATGGTGGCAGGATGGCGATCGCAGCTCTCTGACTGTCCGCTG
Source organism: Acaryochloridaceae cyanobacterium OTE_75_metabat_521 (assembly GCA_031387975.1). Taxonomy (GTDB): domain Bacteria; phylum Cyanobacteriota; class Cyanobacteriia; order Thermosynechococcales; family Thermosynechococcaceae; genus JAAURS01. Next base: position 6,512 of record JANNDV010000116.1, read on the forward strand.
ATTTTAGG
>JANNDV010000139.1:0-38198 GCA_031387975.1 Acaryochloridaceae cyanobacterium OTE_75_metabat_521
GGATGGAGAGATGTAAAATCCTAACGAAGAACTTTGAACGAACCTTATCGAATGCGACTACTAAGATTAACCTTTGCTTCGTTAGGCTAATGGTTAAGAGGCTTGCAGCCCCTTCTTAAGATCTCAAATGGGTTCTATAAAGGGGAGGGAGCCAGTCCATGTTCTTCCTGCCTTTATAAGGGGGGACTGAGGGGGGTAATGCAGGGTGCTGGAAAACAGACAAAAAATATGAGGGAGTGTGAGTTAAGGTGTGTATCCATTTTTGCCCCAAGAGTCAAAGCGCCAGACACCGCTAAACTGCCTAGGCTGTAGGCGTCGGACACAATCCAATCTCAGAAACTGTCACATCTTTAGCCGCACGCTCAAAATACTTTGGTCTATCTTAGAAATAGACAAGATTGAATCATCTAGTCTTGACAAAAAAGTCAGCACACAGAGAGTCTTAAGACTCAATCTATGCTTCGCATTCGTTTAAAGACGAAGATCGCTCATCATTCTTCACCTGCGATGGCACCCTACCTATGAAAAAAGGTTCTTTTTCGGCTCAAATACTCCGTGCTTTTGTCTTAGGCGGTGTTCTTGCGAGCACTACTGCATTTCTACCTATTCGACCTGCCGATAGCCGAACCGATGGCGTTACTGCGACGCTAACCGATAGCCCTAAGGTGGTTTTGGATGAGGCATGGCAGCTCGTTAATCAATATTATGTTGACAACACCTTTAATAAGAACGACTGGCAAGCCATTCGCAGCGATCTTCTCAAACCATCCTATAGCTCAAAAGACCAGGCTTATGCCGCCCTTCGTTCGGCGCTCAAAAAACTCCAAGACCCATACACCCGCTTCATGGATCCTGAGCAGTTTACGGCGCTCACCACTCAAACCTCTGGAGAACTGTCTGGGGTAGGCATCCGACTCGAAAAAAATAAAGTCACCAAAATTTTGACTGTGGTAGAGCCAATGTCAGGCTCCCCTGCCCTTAAAGCAGGCATTAAATCAGGCGATCAGATCTTAGCGATCGATGGTAAGACCACCCGCACCATGGAAGTAGAAGCGGCTTCTGCACTCATTCGCGGCAAAGTTGGCACCACCGTAAAACTACGCATTAACCGTGATGGCACCCAAAACTTTGACGTTGCGATTGATCGCCAGCTTATTGAGCTGTCAACCGTAACGTCTTCTGTCAAAAAAGAGGGTGAAAACACCATTGGCTACATCCGCCTTGGTGAATTTAGCTCCCATGCCGCAACTCAAATCCAGAAAGCCATTAAAGACCTGAATAAACAGCAGGTGAGTGCCTATATTCTTGACCTGCGTGGCAACCCAGGGGGCTTACTGAACGCCAGTATTGACATTGCGCGAATGTGGCTGAACAAAGGCATGATTGTGCGAACGGTAGACCGCGTCGGTCAAGATGAGTCTATTTTGGCAAACCAAACGGCAATTTCTCAACTGCCCTTGGTGGTGTTGGTAGATGGTAATTCTGCTAGCTCTAGCGAAATTTTAACGGGGGCGCTCAAAGATAATGGACGCGCCACGATTGTGGGCAGCAAAACCTTTGGGAAGGCACTGGTGCAGTCTGTTCATCAACTCTCTGATGGGTCTGGAATGGCGGTTACGATCGCCCATTACTACACCCCCAACGGCACTGATATTAGCCATAAGGGCATCATCCCAGATATCCAGACAGACTTATCGTCTGAGCAGGTCGCCCAACTTAATTCTAAGCCCGAGCTGATGGCAACGAAGGCAGACCCCCAGTATGTACAGGCGGTTCGCAGTGCCACTCGGTTGATTCGGGCTTATCGGCCTGGTGATCGCCCTTCTGTCACCCTAAACGGTGTAGAGCCGCCACCCGCCCAGGCGATTAAGTAACTCAAATCAATAACTCAAAATTATTCTATGGGGGCAGGTTCAATTGAGCCTGCCCCTATGTTGTACGAGGGTTAACATCGGGTACGGTTCTGAGCAGGCGGGTTAGATGTATCAGCTCTGGCAAAATCAATTTTTCCATCCCCAACCTAACCGCCGCCGTTGACCCAGGTAGCGAAAAGATGACCACCTGACCATAAATGCCTGCCGTTGCGCGAGAGGCGATCGCCCTTGACCCAATCTCTTGATAGCTAAGTGCGCGAAAAATTTCCCCAAAGCCGTAGAGCTGCTTTTCTAGTAGCTCCACCACGGCATCATAGGTGGTGTCTCGCGGTGCAATGCCAGTCCCCCCATTGAGGATAATGGCCTGTACCAAGCCGCCTTGTTCTAGCTGCCCCAGCGCTGCACGTACTGCGCTTGGCTCATCGGGCAAAATTTGATAGTGCTTTACCCCGTGCCCAGCAGACAGTAGCCCAGCCTGTATAAAGTCCCCGCTTTTGTCTATTTCAGGGACTTCAGCTCGGCGAAGGCTTTGCCAACGAGAATCGCTCACCGTAATAACGGCGCAATCGACCGACACAGACAGCGGATCGGCATGGGGCAAATGAGCCATGGTAAGCCTCAGGCTATCAAGATGCTTGTGCGACTACTTGTGCGACTAAGCTTCAGATTCTTCTTCATCAGACTTGTTTTGCACTAACCCGTGGCTTTGGGCATACCGATCCATAAATCGGATAAAGCGATCCCATTCCGCTGCACTTTTTAAGGTGTAGCCTACTTCGATCGACTTTGCCTGACCGTTAACAAATTTGGCATTAACATCACGGCTGACGAGTTCTCCTTCCTCGTCTATCATATACATCCCCAAAATTTCTAAATTGCCTTCTAGGATTTTAGGGTTGTCAAAGTAAAAATAGGCTCGACCATTGGTACCGTCTTTGGCTCGTGTTAGCCGCACATCAGGAATAGTGGTTTCGTTTTCGCCTCGGACAAATTGAATCTCTGCCATGATGCTCCGTTCTTCTGGTTAATGGAAACCTTAACTGTCACCATCCTCACACGAAGCGGGACACCACACAAATGCCCCGCAGCATAGACCCATTTCGAGTAGGGTAAGAAGTGCCCCTCCATCTCATGTTTCCATGCGGCAGCTTTATTTTCTGTTACCCGGTACCAGCCCAAGATTTGCCTGTGGAGGACTCTGGGCAGAGCTAAAAACCCTCGCGTTGGCGCAAGAAGTTTGCAACGCTCAGGTTGTAACCTACCGTCAGCGAGAGCCAGATACACTTTTTTTAGACGACCTGCTCAAAGCGCCTCAAACGCTCCACAATGCCATTTTTGTGATGAGCTGGGGGTTTGATGTGGCTAAGCTGGCACCACGGCTCAAGGCGTTCCATACGGTATACCACGCCCACAGTTCTGGCTATGGGTTTAGCTTGCCAGCCCAGGTGCCCATTATTACGGTCAGTCGCAATACTCTCGGCTATTGGGGGCAGCAATCACCTCATTCGCTGCTGTACTATTTGCCCAACGAAATTTCGGCCTCGTTTACAGACCATCAGCAGCCCCGCGATATTGATGTGTTGGTACATGCGCGTAAGTCATCTCAGTATTTGCTGCATGAACTAATTCCGGCTTTAGAGCAGCAGTGCAACGTATTTGTGATTCGCGGCTTCATTGATGATTTTGCGGCACTGTTTAACCGTGCCAAGGTCTATCTCTACGATTCTGCGGAGTATTGGGCGCTTCAGGGCGTGAGCGAAGGGTTTGGGCTACAGCCGTTAGAGGCGATCGCCTCTGGGTGCCAGGTCTTTTCGAGCATCAACGGCGGACTCTCGGACTATCTTGACCCAGGCTTTAACTGCCACAAAATTGCGGGCTATGCCGTCAGCTACGACCTCAAACGCATTTTAAGCTGTGTGCAAGCTGAATCTTCGCCCGTTGACACCACATTCTTAGAAGAGTATCGCCGCTCTAATATTGTTCAGCGTCTTGAGGTGATTCTCAAAGACCTCAACCTATTTTTTGATGAGCGGGAAAATTGCCAGGGTATGATTGCCCCTCTTACTCGGCGGCGGGTGTGGCAACTGCGATCGCAGACCTTTCTCCAGAAAGCAAAAGCTAAGCTACTGAAGCGAAAGTAGGCACCAGCGCCTGTAGATACTGATGCCCATTCTGGAAAATTGACCAGCCATCGCCCACCAGCACCGTCTCAATTTGCGCTAAATCTGCAAGGCGCTGAACAGAGGCGATCGCCGCTGCTTTGTCCTTAAGCTTAGCATCCGGTAACAGCATCAGCGCATTGGCGCGATGGGCGCGCACAAGATCGCCCGTAATCAGCGTGAGGTCTTCTAGAATTAGCGCGAGTTCTCCAGGGGTTTTAGATCCGTGCAGTTCTAGAACCTTTAACCCTGGCACGACCTCATCTCCATCCTTGAGCCAACGATCGCAGGGCACCGGAAACGTCGCCTGTTCTGCCTGTGAGCCTAGGAGCTGTGCGCCTGTCTTTTGGGCGATCGCCTCTGCATCTCGGATGTGGTCTGAGTTGGTGATCACGATAAATGCCGCACCCCCCAAGGACTGCAAATGGTTCCAGTCATGGGCTGACAGCGGTAGCGGATCGATGAGAATATTTCCGTCTGCCCGCACCCAGGCAATGCTGTTGAAGTCTACATTACGCTCAGCGTCAAAGGTAGACCAGGTATATAGATCAGGTCGATGAAGAGATTTCATAATTTTCCACTGATTTCCACTAACTTTTCCCCAGCTTGCAAAAGCTCCAACGCACTGAGCAATGTCTCATTTAGAATCTCTTGCAATCGCGCATTAGACGTATTTCCACACGTCAACCAGATAATCTGGGGTGGAGTTCCAAGACGATCAACAAGGTTAACAAAGTCACTATCTTTGGTGATGAAAACGACACCTTGAGCCTTTGCTGCCTCAAAGATTTCAGTGTCTTCAGCATCTCGGAGTCCAACATCACGCAATGCGAATGCAGTGATTCCAAAGGTTTGACTAATCCATTGGGCGATCGCAGGTGATAAATGGGCATCAACCCAGATTGTCATGCGACTAAAACCGGATGATCGAGCTTACGTGAAGCATAGAGCAACGCTGCTTTGAGATCATCTGCTTCAAGATCGGGCATTTCTGCCAAGATTTGTTCAGTATCTAGCCCCGCTGCAAATAGATCCAATACGTCTGAGACACGGATCCTCATGCCACGAATACAGGGACGGCCACCACACTGCCTAGGATTAATCGTAATCCGCTCTAGCAAATTTAACATGTAGATTAACTCCGAACTGTAAGTGTGCTTACGAGCGTCCCTAGCAGCATGACGTGGTTATGCCCAGTGCCTGCTTGAGCGCCGAATCAGTCTTATTTTCCCAGTCTGGATCCGAGAGTTTGATCGTCACTTCAGAAGTTCGGGTTCTGAGTTCCTGATAAATTGGGTGAGCCGCAGGGGTGCCCTTAAGCTCCCAGAGCAGAGCAGTGAGCTGCTGCTTAGTGAGAGAAGCCAGGTCTAAGTGAGTCATAGTTCATAATCTCCGTTCGGAAGAATGCAAATGACGGAATTCTCCAAGGCATCCTGACGGCCAGCATGAAGTTTGACGGCGACATTCACCGTCTGCCAGTAGCCTCTCAATCCTAGCCGATCACGCTCAACAGCCCGATGCAATGAAGGGTTAGCTGGCGGTTATAGCGGGGTAAGCTAAAAAGCATTCAATTTTTTATGATTTGACCTGTCACGATGAGTAATCGTTCGCTTATCCTAAAACTTATCCAGTCTTCTCTGGAAATCGTGCGAAGAATGAAGCTGCATCAGATCTCAGAAGAAAGTCATTCACTTTGTTAGCGGCGTTCTGAGCCAAATTATAGCTATAGGTGGACAGAATTGGTAGTGTGTAGGAAACACGGGCTGCTCGGATTTCAGCACTGTAGGAATAGGTTCTCTTGTGTCGATGCGTAATCACATCCACTGCTAAGGGGTCAAGAATTTTGATAGGACTCATCCTGAAAAGTGGAGTATTTCGGACTAGACTACATTCAATCGAATTTAGAGATGAGCGACCACAGGTTAACTCTATTGATGTAGTTCCAAACAGCCAGAATCCTAGCCAAACAAGTATGCTTATCCCTAATAAAACATATCTAATTGCTTTCTCTGAGATAAAGAACTTTTTATCTTGAGATTGATAGTTGTCTTGCCGGGACACCATATAGGTTCCATAAATCACAACAGAACCCTGTTTGCAATCTCAATCATCGCCAAACGATAGAGAAAAAGTCAGTGCAATTCTACTATACCCAGGTAAATAGCTCAGCCAGCAAACTCTCAGTTAGCCTAAATGAGAAACTCTAGTAGTAATTGCCTACCTTGCGGTGATGTACCGCCGTCAGCCCTTCAGGGTTAGACACACGCCCAGCCGTCACCTGGCTATAGACCAGCCAGTGATCGCTACACTCCATACGGCTGACCACCTCACACTCTAGATAGGCCAACGCCTCAGTCAAAATCGGGCTACCGTTGGTCGCAACCTGAGTTTTAACCCCCGCAAACCGATCCGCTCCTGGTGGAAAGCGCTTCAGAAAGTGTTTCATCAGCGGCAGATGCTTGCCTTCTTCTAGCGTATTGAGGACAAAGCGATCGCCCACCTGCATCAAAGACTCGATCGCCCGATCCTTCGCCACCGCCACCGTAAACCCTAGCGGCTCAAAGCTGGCCTGAGTGACCCAAGAGGCCAGCATTGCCCCCGTCACATCCCCTTTCTTTGCCGTAATAATGTACAGCCCCCCCGAAAGCCGACCCAGCGCCTTTTCGAGATCGCTGTTGATTGACTTTTGCGCCTTAATTTTGCGATCGCGAATCAGTAATTGCCCTAAGTCCGTCCCAGCCTCTTCACAAAGCTGATAGATCATATCCGTGGGCGTTGACTTAATGCGAATTGGCTCAAACCCTAAGGTTAGCCCCAAATCACGGAACTGATTAATCAATGGATCGATCGGCTCATCATCCCCACCATAGGCTTCAAACAGCCCAATGGTTTGCTTAGCATTTACCGCTGCCAAGAGCGTCCCTAACGCGGCTTTTGCCACAGTTCCCACTGCGCCAGAACTCGGCGGGGCACACAGCACTAGTCCCTGAGCACGACTGGCAAGCTCCCCTACTTCCTGTGGTTCAGCAGACTTAAGATCCATCATCTCCACCGCGACTTCGGTTTTGGTGATGCCTCGGGCAATGGATTGAGACAGGCGATCGCTATAGCCATAGTCCGACACATAAAACACCGCCACCGTCGCCTCTGCCTTCGCCTTCGCCTGACTCCAATCTCGATAATTTTGGGCCAGCACCTTAACATGGTGAGACAGGAGTGGACCGTGGCCTGTTGCAATCAGCTCCACCCCAGGCAGTTCATCCATCCGCTTCATAGCAGAGAGCACAGACCGCGCATTGGGTGCCATAAGGCACTCATAGTAAAACCGAAAGTCTGGCGTAATGGCGTTGAGGTCGGTATCAAAGGTATCTTCAGAGCAGTAGTGTAGCCCAAACGCATCGCAGGTATAGAGAATGCTGGTTTTGGCATCGTAGGTAAAAATGGTGTCAGGCCAGTGCAGGTTAGGAGCCATTACAAACTCCAAAACGTGACCGTTGCCGAGGTCTAACTTATCGGCATTTTTAACCACAATTCGTTCAAACGCCTGATGCACCAAGTCTTCTAAAAACTGAATGGCAACCTTCGAGGCCACAATAACAACGTGTGGCGCTAACTTCAAAATATCTGCCACCAGACCGCTGTGATCAGGTTCGGTGTGGCTCACAACTAGATAATCCAGCGTGGCGGGGTCAATCACGCCCGTCAGTGCATCTAGGTAAAGCTGCCGAAACTTCTCGTGGGAGGTATCAACCAGCGCCGTCTTTTCGCCGCGTATGACAAAGGAGTTGTAGGTGGTGCCATTTTGGAGACCAAACTCAATATCAAAGCGATCACGATCCCAATCCAATGATCGAATGACCGTGGTGTCTGGGGCAAAATCTAAGGTTTGGGTGGTTAACCGTTTGGTTGTCTGAGCGAGCTGCGCTGTTGTCATCACCATGAGAACCTTCCGTTGGCCTACACTGCTCTCATGGTAATTGAGTTTCCGCCCTTAGCCCATTGAGATTGCCAATGGTACAGGCTGAGATTCTGAATCAAAAATTAAAGCTGTCGCGGGGGCGCAATTGCTTGCGCCCCCATAGCAGATGTTTGACCTCTGGCATCAATCCTAGCCCCCTCCCCCTCATCTCTTTCTTATAGCCAAAGGCTTTACCCTTCTCCACTAGGGGAGAAGGTCTAATTCTGGCTCCCCTCGCCCGTTCTGGGAGAGGGGCTGGGGGAGAGGGTAATATTCGTGCGAGAGCCTAATATCTACCGCTGATCACAAGATCTGACTCTAGCGTTAAAGACAAAGGTTCATCGGGTCTCACCACAATCACCTCAGTTTTTTTGCGCCCCGCTAAAAGATACCCAGCCAAAGCACCCGCGCCAGCACCAGCCAGAGTTTTGAAAACACCGGGTCTAGTCACAACGCTAGAGATGAGGACAGATGCACCGCCTCCCACTAAAGCCCCCTGCCAAATGGGGTCAGTATTGGTTCCGTTCTGGATTTTTTTGCGGTAGTTCACCACATTGCTACGGGCATTGAGATTGCGCTCGGTGCCGTCTCTAAAAATAATGCGACGAGCCACAAACTGAGTCCCATCCCCCGAAGGTCTAAATTCACCGTCAATTCTGGTGCCCCGAGGAATCAGAACCGTGCCTGCGCGCGATCGCACGGCATCTCTGGTCACCAACGTAACCGCAGCCGTTTCGTCTGGCGTTAGAACAATTCTTTTGCCATCTGGCTGAACAACGTCAAAGGTGGTGCCTTCTTGGATCCGTCCCGACGTATTTTGTGAAATATTGCCGCGCTGGAGGGTACCGCTGTTTTGCTGAGCAAAAATTCCAGCAGCAGCCGGACGCCCAAACCCAACCAAGGGAACAATCGTTGCAGTCCCAAGGCTCAGGGCTGTTAAAACTGCAACGCTAGAGTGCAAGTGCTGTTTCAGCATAAAAATAAATCTCCTTCCTAAAACTCTCGCTACACGACGCGTTAGGCGACGGATATACGATTGATAACTTTACTCTCAGATTTCACAACGGAATCTGTACATATACCGCTGTGACCTTAATCCATCGCAGAAGTTCCGTCAAGATGACGTCAAACGTTGGGTCTAAGCCAAGATGGTTACGCCCTGCCAGTAGTGAGTAAGCTGCTGGCGGTGGTCATGGGCTAGCTCATTCATCGGGATTTGAGTTGGCTCAAACGCCTGCACCTCCGAAATTTCTTGCGTATCACTAATATAAAGCGGCCCCTCTACCATGACCTCTACCGTCGTGCAGATAGAGTGAAATCTAGGGTCGCGCTTTGGGGCAGAATATACCCCCACCAATCGCCCAATTTGTGTAACCTGTAGCCCCGTCTCTTCCTGAAGCTCCCGCGCTATGGTGGTAGGAATATCTTCGCCCCATTCAATCATGCCGCCCGGCAAGCTCCAGCAGCCGTTATCCCGACGACGCACCAGCACAATACGACCATCTGCCAATACCGGAACCATCACGACCCCACAAAGCGGATGTCGGAAAATCAGCCGTAAGGCCGACTGAATAAAAGACCACTGCAAGTTCATTCCGCTGTGCCCATTACGTGCCCATTAACTGAGAGATATCTGCCAAGAGTTCTTCAGCATGGGGTTCAGCCTTAACCTTGCGGTAAATCTTGGCAATATTTCCGGCGGGGTCAATCACAAAGGTTAGCCGAAACACACCCTCATAGCATTTCCCCATAAATTTCTTCGGGCCGTAGCTTTCGTAGGTTTTTGCCATTGCACCCTCCGGGTCACACAGCAGCATAAAGGGGAGGTCAAATTTGCGGATAAATTTTTGATGAGAGTCTTCATTGTCTGCGCTCACCCCTAAAATCTGCACCTTTTGTGAAGCAAAGGCTGCGTGATGGTCACGAAATCCACAGGCTTCTTTCGTGCAGCCCGGCGTATTATCTCTGGGGTAGAAATACAGAATCACCCACTGCCCCAAAAAATCAGCCAGACTAATTGGCTCACTTTGGGCGTTATTGAGGGTAAAAGGTGGGGCAGGCATGCCAATTTCAATACTCATAGCCCAGCGTATTCATGATTAATGACCGATATATTCATAATAATCCTTTATTGTTGACATCCTAGATGGTTGCAAAATCAGCATCTCACCCACAAGTGAACGTCAGATGAATGTTGTCAACGGATCAATTCTTCTGCTCAGGCAAGAGACAACGATAGGATAGGGGGTGTCCCCTTTCAGCAAAACGCCATGGCATTTTTTCGGCAATACATTGCCCCTCTCTTTATTGTCTTTATTTTTCTAGTGGCGTTGCTGGCTGTTACTGCAAGAGCCTTTTTGCCATCAGATATGGCTGAGCCAGCCCCGATTGAGGCAGTAGATGCCCAGCCGCAGCAGAACGTTGCCCTTCCTCCGTCGGTATCCCGTGCCTAATCTTCCAGACCTCGTGACTCAGAATTATCGCTGTTGGGCAGGTAAGCATTCTGAGCAAACGCTGCTGCTGCGGTTTATGCATCAGGCGTACCAAGAGCTATGCCCTATGACATCTCTTGACCATTTGAACCAAACCGTTGAGCAGCTCTGGTCAGATCAAGCGGGGTTCTGGTTTATTGAACCCACACTGCCTACGCCTTCCGGTGAAGCTCAGGGCTGTTTGTGGCTGGGTAATGCCATTGATCAGGTGAGTGGCGATCGCTACACCCACATCTTTTTGCTATACGTTTGTCCAGCCTATCGACGGCGGGGATTGGGCACTGCGCTGATGCAGCGTGCTGAATCCTGGGCTATGGAGCAAGGAAACTCACAGATTGGTCTCCATGTACTGGTGGATAGTCTGGCGGCTCACGCGCTGTACCTTCAGCTAGGCTATGCACCCCAAGCAACATTCTTACAAAAGCGCCTGAACCCAACGTCACCGCGAGTCTAAGGGCTGGTTTTGAGGCTCAGTCAGGCTTTTACGTCATCATGGATGGATGCTTAGACAGATCCGTGCAATCTAAAGTTATAGTTTCGTGTCTGCTATCCGTAAATTTACGGTAGGCTATCCGTGAATTTACGGGCATTCTAGAGATTATGCCCCGCGTGATTTTCTATAAGGTCACGTTCAAAGCAAAGCTTATGAACAAAAATTCGTCTTTTCCGATTCCTCAAGATTCTCAACATCTATCGGTACTGTACAAACAGCTTGTCATTAGCCTAAAGTTTCACCACGGACAGTCACTCAGTCAACTGCCGCGAGATCTGGCTCTTCAAGCCATGAATGAAGTATGGGAATCTTGCAATTCAAAGCTTGTTCCGCAGTCGAAGGCTCAAGGCAATCCGTATTCAACCTAAGCAAAGCTGTTCGGCAATGCCGATTTCTGCTGTGTTAGGGTTGTGGTTATTTTTTGTCTGCACACGTTAATCCTATGTCGGCGACTGTCCCAGCCTTGGTCAGGCACTGTACCGTACAGGGGCTACCCCCTAAACAGGATCTGCCTGAGGTGGGCAGCTTACACTTGTGGTCGGTTACAACCTGTCAAGATACAGGCCCGACAATCTCTAAACTGCACTTCCAGAGTCCACGCCAAAATTCCGGCCTTTGGGCGCTCCTTAGCCCTGAGGAGCAGGCCAGAGGTCAGCGTTACGTGATCTCCAAGGCGCGAAGACAGTTTATCGAAACGCGGGGACGGCTGCGTTTGCTGCTGGGGTCTTATCTTGGGCAAGACCCTGCTAGTTTAGAGTTTGTTTATTCCGATAATGGTAAGCCTGCCCTGGCGACCCACAGTGGCGGAGATTTGCTTCAGTTCAACTTGTCGCATTCTCAAGGCAGAATACTGTTCGCGGTTAGTAATAATCAGGCGGTTGGAGTTGATCTCGAAGGGTTCAATCCGTTAATTAGTTACCTAAAGATTGCTCAGAGAATCTGTACGCCCCAAGAATGGGCAGTCTTTGATTTATTGCCCTCCGCTGAAAAGCCCGCTGCTTTTTTTAAGATTTGGACACGGAAGGAGGCGTTAGTGAAGCTATTTGGCGATCGCCTCTACGAAAAGCTCTCTGTCTTTGAAGTTCCCGCCCATGCCAACCTTGGGAGTTACTGGGTGCAGGCCGAGAACCGACAGATTTGGCTCCAGGATTTAGCGCTGGGGGAGGGCTTTGCGGGGGCGGACTCTTGGAGCGCAGCTATCGCCCTCCCCACAGCTCCTCAGCAGTTCATTCATCACGAGTGGCACACCGATGAAGAGCAGCTATAAAAAACCTGCCGTCACAAATAACGGCAGGTTTTTTATGATCTTGAAGACCCGAGACTAAGGCGCTAAAGCATTGCCTCGCAGCAAGCTGCCAATGGTTTTAGCCGTAATCTTGAGCTGCGTCAGCGGATTGGCTGGCACGACGGTCTTGTACAGGTAGCTATCAAAGGTCAGGCGCTGTACATCAATGTCAGCGCACATCTCCACAAAGGCTTCCCGCGTCGCGTCAGAGCGATAGAACACGCGTTGCAGAATGTCGAGCACAAAATACGTAATGCCGTATTCCTTGTCCCACTTTTTGATATAAGCCTTCAAATCAGCTTCCGTGGGCACCTTTGCGCCATTCTCAGAGCGTGCCACAATCATCTCTGCACACATGCGTCCAGACTTGGCGGCAAAGTAAATGCCTTCTCCAGAAGACTTGGTAACGTAGCCTGCGGCATCCCCTACCAGCGCCACGCGACCCACCACACGGCGGGGTCTGGGATGCTCAGGAATGGGATGGGCTTCTACTTTAATGATTTCGCCACCCTTAAGCCGATGTGCCGCACGGGCGCGGATGCCAGCCTGAAGCTTTTTGATATCGGCCTTATGCACCTGCATGGTGCCAGTGCCCACTGCAACGTGGTCGTACTTGGGGAATACCCAAGCATAGAAGTCGGTCGAGACATCGTCACCGACATACATTTCGGCTAAGTCTTCGTAGTAGGCCATCTGTTTGTCTGGCAGACGGATGCGCTCTTGGAAGGCGATCGCATAGTTATAGTCACCCGCGTCAATTTCCTTGGCAATGCGGGAATTCGCGCCATCGGCACCTACCACTAAATCGATCTGCAAAGACTTCATTTCGCCTTCGGCTTTACCGCTGGAGAAATCAGCATAGTGAAGCACATACGGAGCCGTGCTGCTGCTGGGAATCTCTAGCTTATTCACAATGCCGTTGATGAGCTTAACGCCTAAGCTTACGGCGCGATCGCGCAGAAACCCATCCAACACCTCACGGCGGCACATGCCAATGTACTCACCATCTTTGAGCGTTCCGCCAATATTGACCTCAACATTAGAGGGCGAAATCATCTTCATCTTCCGCACTTGGCGGTCAATGATACTCGGCGGCAAATCAAATTCTTCGACCATACACAGCGGAATCGCACCGCCGCAAGGCTTCACATTGTCTAGCTTGCGCTCAAACAAAAAAGTTTCAATACCCGCTTTTGCAAGCGTTTCAGCAGCAGAAGAACCGGCTGGCCCTGCCCCGACCACAGCAACCCGTAATGCCAAGCGACCCTCCAATTCTGATTAAACACAGCTCGATAGTTGACCTGCATCCTAACACGGTGAATTTGAGCTGGGGTCACTTGCCCCCGTGATAACGCCTAACTTGCAACACAGTTTAACCAAGTCGCAATAGAGCGTTACATTTTAGGTAAGTTTGACCCCATTTCGTAAGTTAGGTAACAGTCCTAAACCGCAAACCTTCGTTACGCTGAAGTCACGGAAATTTAGCAGTTCAGCAAAACGCGATAAAATAAGTCTCAATTTGTGAATGGCGTATTTTTGTCGTCCTTGCGCCAGCCGCATCTTTAGGAACCCCTAAAAATGTTTAGGAGCGCGCACTTAGGGCACATCAGCGTCCCTGCGCTTTTTATTGCAGAATAATAACAAAAGAAAACGCACGTTAGCTTCGGAGAGATTTAATCGCAATGTTCAATCCCAGTGCATCTGGATCTGCTAATTCCCTGTCAGGAAATCGACTCTATCGTTACGAAGTTGTGGGATTGCGCAACAGTAGCTCCAACGGAACCCAGGCTCCACTCCGGTCAAGCGGCAAAACTTTATTTACAGTGCCCTACGACCGCATGGGACAGTTCATGCTCCAAATTGCAAAAGCAGGAGGCAAAATCGTGAATATTTTTCCGGCCTCAGAAGAGATGGCAGTATCTTCTGCTGGCTCCAGCACCCCCGAGGCAGCTGCACCTAAGGCTAAAAAGGACTCCGATATTCCGGTTAATCTTTATCGTCCCAACCAGCCCTTTGTGGGCAAATGTATCTCTAACGAAGAGCTGGTGCGCGAAGGCGGAGAAGGTACCGTCAGGCATCTTACCTTTGACCTCTCTGGCGGCGATTTACGCTATCTAGAGGGTCAAAGTATTGGCATTATTCCTGAAGGAACCGACGAAAAAGGTAAGCCCCACAAGCTTAGGCTTTACTCGATTGCCTCTACGCGCCACGGTGATGTCCTAGATGACAAAACCGTTTCACTGTGCGTCCGAAAGTTAGAGTATAAGCATCCCGAAACTGGAGAAAAGGTGGAAGGGGTATGCTCAACCTATTTGACCGGATTAGAGGTGGGTGCGCCGATTAAAATCACGGGACCTGTGGGCAAAGAAATGCTGCTGCCCAGCGATCCCAACGCCACTATTGTCATGATGGCAACGGGCACTGGTATCGCACCGTTCCGTGCCTTTATCTGGCGGATGTTTAAAGAAAAGCACCAAGATTACCAATTTAAGGGTCTGGCGTGGCTGTTCTTTGGCGTCGCCTATACGTCCAACGTGCTTTATAAAGTGGAGCTAGAAGCCCTTCAGGCTGAGTTCCCCGATCATCTGCGGCTGTCCTATGCCATTAGCCGAGAGCAGCAAAATGCTCAAGGCGGCAAGATGTATATTCAGCACCGTATTCAAGAAAGTGCTGACCAGCTCTGGGAATTGGTTCAAAAGGATAACACCCATGTGTATATCTGTGGACTCAAAGGCATGGAAGGCGGCATTGATGAAGGCATGGCATCGGCCGCCAGCAAGAATGGCGTGGTTTGGACTGACTACCAACGCACCCTCAAAAAAGCAGGCCGCTGGCATGTTGAAACCTACTAAAGATCATGGATTTAATAACCTCCTACTTTGACCCTCACCCCCAGCCCCTCTCCCAGAACGGGAGAGGGGAGGAAAAATCTTGTCCCCCTTCTCCCGTTCTGGGAGAAGGGGTTAGGGGATGAGGGAGTGCAAAGCGCATCGCTGCAAAGAAGTTTTCTGGGTTATTTAATTCGTGATCCTAACCGCTAGAAAAGTCTAACTGGATCGCTTCTGCCCTAGGGCAGAAGCGATATGATTTGGGATAAGTCTTTTTAATCCTGCTTACGCACGATATTTTCTCCGTGATTTTTCAGTGGATTGATGCCCCGCGTTTCCTTATTACTGAATCAGTGTTAGGAGACTTAAAGTTTGATATCGCAATTTTGGCGGTGCTCATTCTACTGTCTGCTTTATTTTCGGGTTCAGAAACGGCCATTACGGCTCTGGATAACCTGAAGCTGCGATCGCTCATGAAAGAAGAGGGCGATCCCGAAGGTTTATTTAGGCTTGTTTTAGAAAAGCGTGCGCGATTTATTACAACGCTCCTCATTGGCAACACCCTAGTCAATAACGCCACTGCCATCTTAACCAGCAACCTGTTTGTTTTGTGGCTGGGCGGTGCAGGCGTTGGCATTGCAACGGGGGTTTCTACCGTACTGCTGCTGCTCTTTGGCGAAATTACGCCAAAATCTTTAGCTATTAATCATGCCATGCCCATCTTTCGGGTGGTAGTGCGGCCTATCTATTGGCTTTCTGTGGCGCTGGCTCCCATCATCTATGGGTTTGAGGCCATCACTCACAGATTAATCCGCCTTCTCCAAGGGAGCATTGTAGCTCCCAGTGAGTCGGTCGAGGACTTAGAACTCATGATTGAGGTTTTGGGGGGTAGAGGTCAGCTTGATCTTCAAAAACATCAGCTTTTAAATAAGGCACTGGCGCTAGACAACCTCAGCGCGCGACAGGTTGTCAAACCACGGACGGAAATGTGTACGATTTCCCACGAGGCTACGATTCAAGAGGTGATCGACGTTTGCCTAGATAGCGGCTACTCCCGTCTTCCCGTACAGGGTGAATCTAAGGATGAAATTGTAGGGGTTATTCACCTTAAGCGAGCCGTACAGTACCTGAAGTTTCACGGCAATGAGCTGGTTTCAGACGCGATGGATGCGCCAGTCTATATTCCTGAAACAAAGCGCGTTGCTGATTTACTCAAAGAAATGCTTCAGCAAAGGCTCCATCTTGCCATTGTTGTCGATGAGTATGGTGGAACCGTCGGTCTTGTGACCCTAGAAGACGTGATTGAAGAACTGGTTGGCGAAATTTATGATGAGAGTGATCTGCCAAGACACCCGTCGCGTCGTGTCAGCGCCGCCAGTAGTTAATTAAGCCTTATTTTTGGGACAAAGCAAAAACACTTGACTGGCAGTAGCGTTACTGACAGTAGGGCAACACATCTTCTCCACAGTCTTCTGATAAATAAGACAAAGCACTAAATCGGAGTGCTGCCAACTGCTCATAAAAAGGATTGAGTTTGCACAGTGCGGGGATATGAAATTCTCGACCCAAGAGCCATACGTCCCTCTCAAAAGGGCACTGTGCAGGCACAAGCCGACAAATCCAATGGGCCAACTTTGGATCATTGAAGGTCTGGTTCAGAATGTAAAAGTACATTCCCTGAAGTAGCCCCTGCCCCTTCTTTAACCATGTTCGATAAAAGCTAAGTGGGATTAGAACACCCACCAAGGCATATTTAACAACCGATGCAGCCATAGATACTCTACAACCTAAAAAATTTCTGACTTTAGACTGTCCAAAAGCGATCGCTAGTGTGAAACCATGCTCTAGCTCAGCACTAGAGACAATTGAGAATCCATTGGGTTAGAGGATAAGCACACGATTTGCATTTTAGCTCAAATCTTAATTAAAGCTAAAGCAATTCCCTAGAGTAGTCGGTATTAATAAATACCTTCCTAGACCAAAACTGCATGATTGAAATGCACTTAATGCATTAACGGCGCTTAAAACAAAAATTGGATCTCGATGCTGCTAAACCTCAAAATAGCCGCGCACAATGTCTACTATGCGCTCGGAGGCGTGACCATCGCCAAAAGGATTGATGGCTGTCGCCATTTGGTTGTAGAGCGCAGAGTTCGTGAGCAGTTCAGCGGCAGCGGCAAAGATATCGTCTGCGTTGGTGCCAATCAGCTTTGCGGTTCCGGCATGGACGGCCTCTGGACGCTCAGTAGTGTCTCGGAGAACCAAAACGGGCTTACCCAAGCTGGGGGCTTCTTCTTGAAGACCGCCGGAATCGGTCATCAGTAAATGACAGCGCTGGATGGCTCCGACGAGATCGGTATAGTCTAATGGCTCGATTAAAAAGGCGCGGGGATGATTGCCCAATAGCTGTGTTAGGGGTTCCCGAACGGTGGGGTTGCGGTGTAGGGGTAAGACTAAGGCCGTATCAGGGAACTGCTCTAGGATATTGAGGAATCCTTGCCCAATGTTCTGAAGGGGCTGTCCCCAGTTTTCGCGCCGGTGGACGGTGGCTAAAATGGTGCGGTACTGATCCCAGTTGAGGTTAGGGATGGGGCATGGGGGCTGGGTTGCCGCCACCATCATTAGGGTGTCAATGACGGTATTGCCTGTTTGGTGAATTCCAGTTGTGACCCCTGAACGCCTGACATTCTCTGCTGACAAAGACGTGGGGGCAAAATGAAGCTGGGCAATCTGAGAAATGAGGCGACGGTTGGCTTCTTCTGGGTAGGGGTTAAATAAATCGTCCGTGCGTAAACCTGCCTCAACGTGTCCCACTGGAATGAGCTGATAGAACGCCGCAAGCGCGGCAGAAAATGCCGTGGTGGTGTCTCCCTGAACCAAGACCAAATCAGGGCGATTGGCTTTGAAATAGTCTTCTAACCCTTCTAAGCTTCGACAGGTAATTTGGGTTAGGGTTTGACCATGCTGCATGATGGCAAGGTCATGGTCTGCCTTGAGATGGAAAAAGTCCATGACCTGAGTGACCATCTCTCGATGCTGACCTGTCAAAATAATCTGGGTACTGCAAAAGTCTGCATCCTGAAATGCTTTGATGACGGGCACTAACTTAATGGCTTCGGGACGGGTGCCCAACACAATTGCAATACGAATAGGAACGGTTGCCATGAATGCTCCAGTCTGAACGGATAGCGTTGGCGCGCGAGTTCTCTCGCATGAGTTCTCATATTGTGAGTTCTCGTCCTAAATTGTCTCGTATTTTGCCATGAAAAAACCCGGTCGTAACCGGGCTTAAAATGATTGAGGCTTTTGTAGCGTGGTAGCGTTAAGCTGAAAAAACCACTGAAAGACTTAATGGCGCTCTACGGAAGGACGCTCACAGGTCAGAGGGCAAGACGCAAAAACGGATCCATGGCTAGGATTCGCTTGCCCATTGAGCCAGCGCAGCCACTGCACTTCATGGGGATGAATTCCTTTGAGAGTTAAAAGTCCTGCGCCAAACAATATCACCAAAATATTGATGGATAAGATGGCTCCTGCTACGACTAAAACGGCACTTGTGGGCAAGATAGCCTGAAGAGAAATTGCAAACAAAGAGCCAATTGTTGTGATTAGGAAAACCAGAGGGAAACCAACAACCAGCCAACATACGGTTAAAGTAAAAGTCCAAATTAAGAAGCTTCTAACCGTTCTCACAGCTTGATTTTTAGGTAATTCTTGCACTTGCGCTAATGTCATGCTGAGTCCTCCCGTTGGTTTTGATGGTTGGTTGGAATGGGTTATTTGAAATTTAGCGTTGAATCAATTTTTCTTAGTATATGCAAAGGGTCTTAGAAAATGAATGACTCGTTGTCAAAGTTTACATAAGCACTCAGGAACTTTTCATTTAGCTGAAAGATGAAAAGTTGGGGATCACGAAAAGTTTAAAGAAATTCTTTAGATTCTGTATATTAGGCAGCTCATTTGATTTTTAGGATTAAACATCAAGTAAAAATACTCAATCCTCTTGGTTTCCTGATTTTTGATGATTTGGTACATAAAACTTAATCACGTTCTCTCAGAATTGATTCATGAGTATTGAACTCGTTCTAGCGTTTTGTTTGCTGCTTTATTGAAAGATTGGCTGCTCCTCAGGGCTTTCTCATCTCTGACTAAGGATTTTGCCCGTTTCTTTTAAGGAAGCGTTTTTAGAATTGGGGTGCAGTTGCAAGGCAGGCATTACTCATGAACATGGCTCATCGCATCTTTAAATCAATGATTCTTGGTGCATCTATGGGTGCATCTATTGTGGGATCTGGGCTTTTAAGTTCTGTTCCGGCAGCTTTGGCTGGGTCCGCTATGCCTTCTGGATATACGCTTAGCCCAACTCAGATGAAGGGGAAATACTGTTATCGCCATAACAATGAAGTGAATCTCTATTGCTATTCGTCTAGGCTTACGTCGTCCAAGATGATGAAAGGCGATTCCATGATGAAAAAGGATGGAGCCATGATGAAGAAAGATGGAGCCATGATGAAAGGTCAGTAGAAGTTAGCGGTGGGATGGGATATGAATTCTGATTCTGGGGCTGTCTGGCGATCGCCCTCTACATCATTCGTCTCATCCCCTAAAAATAATTTCCTTGCTCTACAGAGATCTTTAACATGGATAAAATGCTGCTTCATAGGCGCAAAATGCTCCTTTATTTAGGCTTAGGCGTCACTGGTGCGGGTGCTGCAACAGCCTTTGGTCTGCGCTCAAACAAGACTATTTCTGCCGATCATTTGAGCGCGCCCTCTGCTTTGATAGATTCAGCCCTTGCGGCCTCGTCGCAAAAAAAGCTGCCGGAGTTTCAGGGCATTAGTGAATGGCTTAATGCATCCCCTTTGACGATCGCAAGTCTTAAAGGCCAAGTGGTGCTGGTTCAGTTTTGGACGTTTAGCTGCATTAACTGTCAGCGGACGCTACCTTATATTGTGCGTTGGCACCAAAAGTACGCGGCAAAGGGGTTAAAAGTAATTGGGGTACACACCCCTGAGTTTGGCTTTGAGCGGGATGCAAATAATGTTAAACGTGCTTTACAGAAGAACCAGATTACTTACCCAGTGCCGTTAGATAATGGCTTCAAGACTTGGAATGCCTACAGCAATCAGTATTGGCCTAACCTTTATCTCGCCGATCGCCAAGGCATATTGCGCTATAGCCATTCTGGAGAAGGTGCCTATGACACCACTGAGCAAACCATTCGTCAACTTTTAGGGTAGCGAGAGTGATGGCAACCCTAACCCCTTCGATTGGACTTGCGTTTGCTGGCGGTATTTTGACGGTGCTCTCGCCGTGTGTGCTGCCTATTTTGCCGATTGTAGTGGGGCGATCGCTCCAGTCACACCGTTTTGGCCCGGTCGCTTTGGTAGCAGGGTTAGTGGGGGGCTTTGCGGTTGCGGGGAGTCTATTGGGGATTACGGCAAACTGGCTAACGGGTTTGACCAATGGGCTACGGATGGCGGCTGTAATGGCGCTGCTGATTTTAGGCTTACTCACGCTGTTTCCCGCTTGGAGCTACCGACTGTTTAGCGTTTTACCCATCGGTCACTGGAGGGAACCAAAGCGGGTGGGACTAACAGGGGAGTTTTGGCTGGGGACTCAACTGGGCTTACTTTGGACACCCTGTGCTGGCCCTGTTTTGGGTGCAATTTTAGTGATCGCCGCAACGAGCAGCCAAATCGCCGGAACTTTTGGTCTACTGTTGGCCTACGGCGTGGGTGCTGCCTTTCCGCTGCTGGCGATCGCCTACGGAGGTCGTCGTTTGGGTCAATCGTTTTTGCGGCTGCGCCCTCACAGTGCGCTGTTGCAGAAAATTGGCGGTGGAATGATTGTTATGGCGGCGATCGCCATTCTCTTAGGCTGGGATATACAAATTCAGCTTTGGCTTGCGCCATTGTTTCCGACTGTTGGGCTTTAATATAGGCACTATGGACACACCAAATTCTGTGCGGAAGAAGGGGCGATCGCAGCCCAGTCAGGCATTTCTGGCAAAAGCCTTTCACTGGATTAACATTGTCAGTCTATTTTTGATGCTCAGCAGCGGGCTGCAAATTTATAACGCCAATCCAGTTTTTGGGGGCAGAGGCGGCTGGACATTCCCGTCCGCGTTTACCTTAGGGGGCTGGCTTGGGGGCGGCAGAAGTTGGCATTTTGCAGTGATGTGGATTTATTGCATCAACCTCCTGCTTTATGGCCTATATATAGTTGTGACGCGCCGTTGGAACCGTCGCTTTGTAGATAGCCAAGATATTAAGGCGTTGCAGAGTAGCAAAAATAATAAGCGCAAAAACTACGCATGGCATCGGCTGGTGTATACCGCAATTATTCCGGTGTTGGTGTTGGCGATCGTGAGCGGCCTTGCGATGTATAAACCCGCTCAATTTGCTTGGCTTTCCGGTCTATTTGGCAACTGGCAGATCCTGCGGACGGTTCATTTCATTACCGTCCCCACCGTTTTATTGTTTACGTTCCTTCACTCCTTTCTGGCGTTGAAGGTGGGTGGAATTCGCTTAGTGAACTCTATGTTTTTGAGAGGTGCAGGCCGTGTTTGATCAGCAGCTTGCCAATTATCTACGGCTACAAAATCGTTTGTCTCGTCGTCAAATGCTTCAGGGGGCTGGTTTGTCTGGGCTGGGTCTGCTGTTAGGGGGCTGCGGTACAACTCTATTGTCTGAACCGATTGGACAGGTTTTTGACCCGCTGAATGCCAGCCTTAATGCCCTGATGCTCAGCAACAAGCCCGTGCCGGAGTTCCCTGTCAGCGCCATTGAGCCGGATGAAAAGCTGCTGATTAATACCTTTGACGCAACGCCTCAAATTGACCCGAGCAAGTTTCAGCTCACCATTAATGGCGCGGTCAACAATCCGCTGAAGCTAAGCATGACGGATTTGCAAAAACTGCCCCTTACTTCTATGGTCATTCGGCATGTCTGCGTGGAAGGCTGGGCGGCAATTGTGCAGTGGGGTGGGGTGCGGCTATCTGATTTGGTGATGCTGGCAAAGCCTAAGCCTAATGCTCGTTACGTTTATTTTAAGTCTGCCGATGGTTATTACGAAAGCTGGGATTTGGCTTCGTCGCTACATCCCCAAACGCTGATGGCCTATCAAAGAAATGGTCGGCCTCTTTCGGTTGATAATGGTGCACCTTTACGATTGGCTTCTCCGATTAAGTTGGGCTATAAGCAAAGTAAGTGGGTAACGCAAATTACCCTACTCGATAAGCTTATGCCCACCAAGGGCTACTGGGAAGATCTGGGTTATGAATGGTTTGGGGGGATTTAGTTTTGTGACGGCACAATCTGAAGTCCTGGTCGCTCATTTGTTGAGGTAATTTGATCGCCGCTCTCGCCAAAACATGGACTAACAATAGTGGCGGCTGAAGCGCGAGTCTAGGCGATCGCCTTTACCTGAATTACAGCTTTGGCAAAGCGTATGCAAATTGCTGAGGTCATTGGTGCCGCCTTTGGCAAGGGGAATAATATGGTCGATGTGCAGTAGCGTTTGTTGAGCCGTTTTATTTATGAAGCATTCTCAAAGATCGGTTTCTAGATCTAAGGCGAAGCATAAAGCCTGCTTTATTTTGAGCATTACACTATCTGGCAATATACCTAACCTGCGCTCAAGTCTGACGGTTGGGATTGAAGCTAATCCCTGCACGTTCGCAAAAGAGTCCTGCCTCAGAAAGTTAAGCCTTGGCAAGACCACTTCATAGTCACTGCATCGATATTGTGTTGTGAGAGGGACGTAGATAATTAATGCTCGTGGCGGCTGCGAATCATTGCGTGAAACAATGACGACAGGTCGCGTTTTTGCCGCTAGACCCAAATCAGCTAACCAAACTTCACCGAGCTTCGGGTTCATCGAGTAAATCTAATACTTCTTGCTCGATCGCCCTAGAGCGTGAAACGTCAAGCGTATCTTGATCCGCCATTTCAATAATCTCAGCGACGGACTGCCTTACTTGTTCTGCAATGTTGGGCTGCCATTGATACAGTTTGATGTTCAGTTTCTCTGCTAGGGAGTCCATTGGTTCAGTCCTTAAGGGGAACTGTGGTGTTCTAGTTCCTATTTTAAGACGCATTAGGGCTAAGTGGATGAGCAATCCTCTATCTCAGAGGATATCTGAAAAGTTTTAACCTGCGTTGCACTCAGCCCCCCTGCCCCCCAATTTGGGGGGTTCTGAGACATCAAAGTCCCCCAAATTGGGGGATTTAGGGGGCGAATGCAGAGTGCTTGATACTTCTCAGACATCCTCTCAAAGTATGCTGAGTGCTTAGGCTTGATAGAGGCGACTAAAACGTGGATCAATTCGATCGCCTTTACCCAAGTTACAGTTTTGGCAAAGCGTATGCAAATTGCTGAGGTCGTTGGTGCCGCCTTTGGCTAGAGGAATAATATGGTCGATGTGCAGTAGCGTTTGTTGAGCCGTTTTGCCGCAGCTTTGGCATTGGTGGCGATCGCGTTCCAGCACATACTGTCGAACTTCTGACGGGATAGAAATTCTTGGCGTTTTGCTCATGAGTTATTCTGAAGGGCAGCTTGACGAATAATATCCAGAGGATTTTCGGCGATAAATTGGCTTTGCTCGTCATTTTCAGGAGGCCAAGTTTCTGACTCTATGACATCTGGAACGGGCATAAATTCAATTGAGACTCTAACGATACCTTTTTGCCAACCTTGAGCATCAGGGCGCAAAATTTCACATTCAAGGCCATCATGAGAAAATATTTGATTTCTCTCATGACGTGGATCAATGGATTGAATTTTTCTAACAAGTTGCTCTACACGGCTTGTTGCTGGGAGACTGCCTATACCATCCTCAGTAAAATAAATAACGTCATCTTGAGCAAGGCCAAAGAAATCATTTTGCATGAGTTATTCTATAGATGCAAGTTCAAATTTATCAATAACACTTACCGCTCATCGCCTCATGACTGTAATTGTCTAATTTCGTCCAGAATAGAAGAATCTTCCATCTCGATATTTTTAGATTCTTGCAAAGAAGTTATCTCTTCTACCTCAGTTATAAATTCAAATGAGATTCTAATCTGACCTTTTCTCCAACCACCTCCACTCTCTTGAAGAACTTGACAGGAATATCCTGTTTCATAACAAATAGAATAGGCATTTCGAGACTTTTCTTGAAGGATAGATTGAAGATGACTTAACAGATCCGCCATCTTAAATGTTTTAGATAGACCCAAAAAATTTGGATCGGAGGTATATACGACATCATTTCCGTCGAGTTTTTCTATCTTTTTTACCATTGTTTTATTCTGCATTAATCTTCAAGACTGAGTTTCGCTATCTCTAAATTCATCAAGCTCTGAATTCTCAGAGTCTGATTCGGGAACAAACTCAAATTTAATTTTTAACTTGCCCTTCTTCCATTCTGTTCCACCTGGATATAGCATTTCACAATCTATTCCAGATTTCAGAAGAATTACTGCCTCGCGATCATGATAACAAAGCGTCTCTTTCACTTTTTTATGAAAATCATCAAATCTTACTGTTCTTGATAAATCAAAAGGCTTGTAACCTTCAAACAGAAGTACATCTTTGTCTGACAATAAAAAATTACTCATTTTGATTTCTCTAATTTATTGATAAATTATGCTAAAATTCTTTTCTTCAATAGCTGTCGGCAATTTATTCTGTTCATCCTGAATAAAGTTTAGGCTTAAATCAATTTTATGAATCTCAGGCAATTTTTTTCGATCAAGTAGCATACTTTCCATGCAGAGATTTATTTCTAAAACAGCTTGGTTATAGGTTTCGATACTTTGCTCAACTGCTTGCTGCTGTTGCTGAATGGCTACAATTTTCTCCTGAGCCTCTTTTTCTAGTGTTTTAGCCAAATAAATTCGAGCCTGCTCATACTTTTGTAAAATAGAGTGTGTCAAATCTTGAGCCACATCTAACAAATGACTATTCAGCGTTTGATTAATGGTTTGACGGAACGTAAACATCACCGTCTCTTTCACCTTTTGCTCAAAATCGAGCTTTAACAATTGGCGAATAGCAGGCTCCGCGTCAATCATGCTGTTGTAGTCATAGCCTCGGCAAGACTGCTGTAAAGTTTGGCGCAGTTGAAAAATCGAAGCCGTCCCCTCAGCAAAAAAGTCAGGTCGTTCTCGCACATAGCGATCGCACTCCGTCCTTGCCTCATTGCGAATCGCATGGCAAACCTGCACCTGAAGCTGGATTAACTGCTGTTCAATACCGCTGTCATCCCCCAACATGCGATAGAGATCGCGGTAATAGCCCTGTTTTTTGACCTGTTTCAACAAATCTTTGAAGAAATTAGAGACAATCTCCTGAGCAGCTTCTTCTAAAATAGCCTCAAGTCCATTGGCTAAGTAATAAAACGCCTCTGCCAAAATCCCCAATAACGGCACAACCGAATTCCGTCTATGGCTTGCTTGTGCCTGCCGATGCACCGCCGCAACCGAAAACCCCTTTAGCAATTCATCAAGCTGCGCCACCATCAACGCCTGAAGCTTCCGAAAATCTGCCTCAAACGCCTGATTGAGATTACTAGCAACCACCTCGTTGAGTGCTTGCTCAAGGTGAGCGCTCAATTCATCCCCAACTCGACCGAGATCTTGGCTGAGCTGCTGTAGCTCCTGCTCCTTCATTGCGTTTACGTCGCGGGGTTGGCGATCGCAGTATTGCCAAGCCTCAATATAGGTCTTGCGAAGCGCAATACACAGCGGCTGTAAATCATCCGCCAACGCCGCAAAAAGCTGAGGCCGTTTTTCTTCGGTGAGATAGCGCGTAATGGCAGACCGAAACGCCTCAATACCGCTGTCTTTAATTAACTGATCCACCAATGGGGTGCCACACTCCGACAAAATGCGGATGTAGTTGTCATTGGGCAACTCATAGCCGCGCACCTCTGGGCGTAAATTGCTGCCCACCAGCTTGCCAGACGCACAATAGTTATTGAACTCCGTCACAAACAATGGCGATTCTTCTTGCCCCAGCGTTCCACGAGTTTCTTCAGCAAAAATGGAATCTAGCCCAAAGCGATCACCTCGGCTGGTCTGCTTAAGCTGACTGCCATAAAACCCTAATAGCCCACTGGTCTTATAAACCCGCGTCGTATCCTGAAACTGCTCGTGCAGCAAATTTTCTAAGCGCTGCCGTAGCTGAGCGTTATACCAAGTCTTATCCACACGGTTGAAGGCATAGAACACGCGATCGCGGATGCCTGCATTAGACCGCATCGTTTCGAGCAGTGTCGTTTCTTCACTGGTCAGTTCACCTGTCTCTGCTGCTTTGAGAACACAAATCACCGCCGAAGTATCTGGGTCTTTAATTTTGTCGTAGGTCAGTTCTGCATCCCGCTTCACAGGCGCATCAATTCCAGGCGTGTCAATTAAGATGTTGCCATCTTTAAGCAAGTTATGATGGCAGTAGTATTCAATTCGTTTAAGAACCGCGCTATTGCTGCCACGACGGGCATAGCTGGCAGCTTCTTGGAGCGTACTAAAGTTGAACTGCTCCATCGGATAGGTTGCATTGCTTTGGGGCAAAATGCGATCGCGGTTATTTTGATAGCCTTCCACCAAAAACTTAAGGGCGCTGGCTTGCTTGGCTAACTCAGAGCGATTTTCGCCCCCTTCTGCCTGAATAATGTCAGCACAATGCTGCTTCATGGGGTTCAAAAATTCATCGGCATCCAAGTTGCCCTTACCCGAATACCCCACGCGCTGAATCAGAAGATTAACCTGCTCAAGAATTTCAACCCTGCTTAAAAAAGTTAGCACCACCCGCTCTTGATCAGCTTCAGCATAGGCAATTTGGCATTCCGTACCCGTTGCGTGACCCTCAGCGCTGTAGAGTAACTTCCGCTCTAGCAGTGCATTAATGAGCATTGACTTACCCGCACTAAAAGCCCCTGCAAACACAATCCCAAAGGTAGGGGAGATGACCTTGCGGAGGGAGCTTTGGGCGGCGGTGATATCCTGCGATCGCAGCGTCGGCTCTTGAACCAACAACTCCAGAATGCTTTGAACTGGATGCTGTAATGGGGATGTCATGGGTCAACCTACAAAGCCACGTTCATAGGGTACCCAGTTCAATCCATACATCCGACAAATCAGTACAATCGAATGCGAACCTGTATTGGAAAGCAGAAGTGTCGTAGATCACAGCTCAACACCCCATACATCACAGCGCAACACCCTCAACCAATGGAAAATAAGTACATCAAAAACGATTGAGGGCGAGGTCACATCATGAATAAGAAAACAGTCTCTTTGTTTACTCATCCATACACCGGAAGAGTACAGCTAGTCACCAAGGCTTATGTAAACCAGATGTTCTTGTTGGCTATTATAGGAATTTTGGCCTTTTTAGGCGTAGCTGGGATGCTTGGAAGCCTGAATACAAATCCATTGCCAGAACAATCGCCGCTTCACATAACGACTCAGAGTTAGGCAAAATCCTGACAGACCATTAAAATAGTTAAAAGAACGGCGATTGTGTTGAGTGCGCCTCTGTTTCCATAGAAAAACTTGAAACAGTACAAAAAATTGGAATGTATTACATAGTCATAGTGCTGAAATAGACTATCTCAATAGAAAGTTTTGTTTTCGGTACAATTTAAAAGCCTGAATTTAATTAGAACCATTTGGGCAAAGGCTGAATATAAAAATCATAGGATATTATAGCCATTAAATCTAAACAAGGGGGTTCTAGAAATGATCGAATCTTCCGTTACTAAAGTTGCAATTCTAACTTTATGCGATGAATCTAATCCGCAACAAAATCCAAAAGAATCGGAGCAATATGTTCTGTCAGACAAAGAAGCAACGTTTGTTGGACGTTCTAATGATTGTCAATTTGTTTTAAGGCCAAAATATTCTAGAGTGTCTAGATACCATGCCAAAATCGAATTAGTTAAAATAGATAACGATCCCGTTTGGCAAATCTCTGATTTAGAAACACCCAATGGAACTTTCGTTAACAATCAAAAAGTTGAAGATGGTCAATCTTTAAAATCAGGAGATTGCATAACACTGGGAAGACCCAGCGGGGCAAATCTTGTTTTTGAATATAAATCAGTAGAAATAGAAAAACTAAATGAAGCCTTCAAAAAAAAATCTCGATATGACGAGACTTTTATTTCAGATGAAAGTGACTCTGAAAATGAGGATAGCCTAACACACTTGTTTATAGGTAATCATCTTGAGAAATTACCAGAAAACAAGCATACTGAAGATAGTCATATTAATGCAAAAAAAATTAGCGAAAATAGAATAGCTGAAATAGCTGAATTTAGTGTTACTCCAAGCCAAGATAATATTTCTAAAAAATTAACTTGGGTATCACCTAAATTATTAGTTTTTTTGGCAACTCTTTTGATGGGATTTTTTCTATTGTACCAAAACAAAGAAATCTTTACAGCTCAGAAGAATGATGGCGGAGAACTTAATTCGTATATCAATAATATTTCTAAACTTCTTCTGGACAAAGAGCTAGGTAGCTTAAGCATTGAAAATCTAGCTGCCGCAAATGCCAGAGAGTCGGCAAATGCTCAAACGCTGACTAAGCTAAAGAATTTAGGTGGTCAAGAGAAAGGTATGCTCTTGAGGTTTCTACATGGAGCAAAGCTTGTTAAGCTCCAACCTCAAAAACTAAGTGAGGAGTGGCTGTCAAATAGTAAATTAAATACCAATAAAAAACAGTTTCAATTATTAGAACAAGAATTTAATCACAAAGAATTGATTTACTTAAGACAAGCTAAGATTGATAATCTTAGTCCTGTCTCTTTGCCTACGCTTATAGTTACAGAGGCTGAATACAATAAAAAAGATATTGAAAATAGCAAAAAATGCGTGAATTCTGAGCAGCCAAATCTCCAAAGGCTAGGATGTGCCTGGGTAGTTCCTCTAAAAATCAGATCCTATGGTCAAGCATTTATTACCCCTATTCAGCTAGGTGGCTCTGATCTTACAGGTATTGTTTTGAAAGATGCATCTTTAGAAGACATTAATCTTGAAGGTGCATATATATCATTCTCAAAATGCAAAGACCGTCCTTCGGAAAATTTCTTTGAGAAGCATTTCCAACAAACGCTGGTCAGTTGGCTATCAAAAAATAATTGCAGTGCAGATTTTAGCGGAACCGGATTTCAAGGCGCAAGATTTTATAAATCTGTTTTAATGGGAGCAAATTTAAGCAAGACTAATCTTGATAATGCGGACCTTCGGCAAGCGGACTTGCGCGGTGCTAATCTTGCCGGAGCTTCATTGCAAAATGCTAATTTAGCTGGAGCTTGTTACATCGAGGAAAATTGGCGTGGTCGTTTCCCCGAAAAAGGATCTGATGGAACGCCTTTTAACCCAGTAGCAGAAAAGATGAAGCCAGTATCTATAAAAAATTCTGATTTAAGTAAACCATTGCAGTTTCAAGAATGTAAAAGCATCTCGACTTCCAATGATAAAATTAGCAGCCTTCCACTATCCGCTGACTAGACAAAGCGCATAGAATATTGAAGATAGAACCTACATAGAGCGAAGCTGTGCAAGAAATAGCCGCCGCGCTAGATGCCTTAAAAATGGGTGATTTCCAGTCTCGCTGGGATATTGCTAAGCAGCTTGAAAACTACGGCGAAGTGATTGTGTCGCCCCTACTGCAATTGCTCCAATCGTCCGAGCCTGACGCTGAGCTTCAGTGGTTTATTGCAAAAATTTTCGCGTCCTTGCGGCATCCAGACGCGATTTTGGCACTGGGTCAGTTTTTAGAACATTCCGAAGATGAAGACGTAAGGTTGATGGCGGCGCAAGGACTGGCGGAAATGGGTACAGAAGCCATTGTCCAGCTTTCAGTCGCTTTGAAAGACCCCATTCGGCAAATGACGGCATTACGGGCACTTGCACAAATGCAGCAGCCTGAGGTGGTGCCGCTGCTGCTAGAGGGTGCCAAAATGGGTTCTGCCGAAGCGCGATCGCTGGCATTTGAGGCTTTAGATCAGTTTATAGACCCTCGCATTGGTGCCGTTTTGCTGGATGGGCTAACAGACGTTAGCGCTGAAGTACGGAAAGCGGCGATCGCCAGTCTAGCCGTTCGGATCCAAGACAATTCCACAATAGACCTTGTTGAACAGCTCATTCCCTGCCTGGGCGATGCTGACGTTGGCGTAGTTGCCCAAACGGCAAAGGCGATTGGGCGATTGGGCACAGATAAAGGGGCGATCGCCCTCATCCAAAAAAGCAGCGAACCCAATTTAGACCCAGCGCTTGTGCAGACGCTTGTGCAGGCGCTGGGGTGGATTGGTTCTGCTACGGCGCTAGAAGGGCTGATAGAAATTTGGCAGATGCTGTCTTTGCAAACGCCCTTACCAGAACTGCTAATGCAGGAGATTTTGAGCAGCGCTGTTCGGTTTTCAGAGGCGGCGGAGTGGTTGCTAGGGTTAATGCGATCGCCTGCTCTGCAACAGTCACCCAAACTGAGGGCAAGAGCAGTGCTAAGCCTTGGTCGAGTCGGGTCACCTGCGTTGCTTCCTTTGCTGGTAGAACGTCTCGAAGACCCAGACTACATTGTTCGATTGCATGTGTTAGCTGCGCTAAAGCAGATTGATTCAGAGTTGGCCTATACCGCTCTTCAACAGCGGAGAGCCGATAAAAATATTACCCCTCAGCTTGCCGAAGGATTGGCGATCGCCCTGCGAGAGTGGTAGTGCTTCAACTTGAACCCAGTAGAATAGGGGAAGGTTCTCAGAGAACTCTTGGTGCAAAGCTATCGCCGTTTTTCTATGACCACCCCAGCTTCCGTTGAATTTATTGATACCTTTGATGTCATTGTCGTAGGCGCAGGCCATGCAGGCTGTGAAGCAGCCTTGGCAACCGCACGACTGGGCTGCAAAACGCTATTGCTAACCTTGAACCTAGACAAAATTGCGTGGCAGCCCTGTAACCCAGCCGTAGGTGGCCCTGCCAAGTCGCAGCTCACCCATGAAGTTGACGCGCTGGGTGGTGAAATGGGCAAAATGGCAGACCGCACCTACCTGCAAAAGCGCCTGCTCAATAGCTCTCGAGGGCCTGCGGTATGGGCGCTACGGGCGCAGACCGATAAGCGCGAGTACGCAGCGGTCATGAAGAATATCGTAGAAAATCAAGAGAATCTGACCGTCCGTGAGGGAATGGTAACGGATTTAGTTTTGGGCGCTAACGCAGAAGTGGTGGGGGTTCAAACCTACTTTGGCGTCGCCTTTGAGTGCAAATCCGTAATTTTAACCACAGGGACGTTTTTAGGCGGTCGCATTTGGGTGGGCAATAAATCTATGGCAGCGGGGCGCGCGGGGGAGTTTGCCGCAGAAGAGCTAACGGCAACCCTAAACCGTCTGGGCTTTGAAACAGGGCGGTTAAAAACAGGAACCCCCGCACGGGTCGATAAGCGCTCGGTAGACTACAGCAAAATGGAAGAACAGCCCGCAGATGCTGACGTGCGCTGGTTTAGTTTTGACCCTGAAGTGTGGGTTAAAAAAGAGCAGCTCCCTTGCTACATCACCCGCACCACTGCAACCACCCATCAGCTCATTAGAGATAACCTGCACTTGTCGCCTGTGTACGGCGGCTGGGTGGATGCCAAAGGCCCCCGCTATTGCCCTAGCATCGAAGACAAAATTGTGCGCTTTGCCGACAAAGAAAGCCACCAGATTTTTATTGAGCCGGAAGGGCGAGAGATTCCAGAGCTTTATATCCAGGGCTTTTCGACTGGGCTACCGGAAACACTGCAATTGCAGATGCTGCGATCGCTCCCTGGCCTAGAAAACTGCGCCATGCTTCGCCCTGCCTACGCCGTGGAGTATGACTATATTCCTGCAACGCAGTGCTACCCCACCCTCATGACGAAGAAAATTGAGGGATTATTCTGCGCAGGACAAATTAACGGCACCACAGGCTACGAAGAAGCAGCAGCGCAAGGGTTAGTGGCAGGCATCAACGCCGCGCGCTTTGTGAACCATCAAGAAATGGTGGTGTTCTCCCGTGAACAGAGCTACCTAGGCACGCTGATGGACGATCTCTGCACCAAGGATCTTCGTGAACCTTACCGAATGCTCACCAGCCGCTCAGAGTACCGCCTGATTCTGCGCTCTGATAACGCGGATCAGCGCTTAACGCCCCTGGGTCGAGAGATCGGACTCATTGACGATCGCCGTTGGGCATTGTTCACTCAAAAGCAGGCCAACATCACCGCCGAAAAGGAACGGCTCCACGCCACGCGGCTAAAAGAGCAAGATGAGGTGGGTGTGGCGATCGCCACAGAAACCACCCAAGCTATCAAAGGTTCGATTACTCTCGCAGATCTACTGCGTCGCCCGAGCATTCACTATGTCGATTTAGAGCGGTATGGACTAGGGATTTCAAGCCTAAAAGATTGTGAAAAAGAAGGCGTAGAAATTGAAATTAAATACGCTGGCTATATCAAACGCCAAGAAAAACAAATCGAGTATACCAGCCGTCAAGAGCATCGAAAACTGCCTTCCAACTTAGATTACGGCAGCATTCAAACGCTTTCAATGGAAGCTCGCGAAAAGCTCAATAAGGTTAAGCCCCTCACCATTGGTCAGGCCACCCGTATTGGGGGCGTCAACCCTGCGGATATCAACGCGCTGCTGTTTTACATCGAAACCGCTTCTCGGCTTACAGCAAAGGCTTAATCACTGCTGATCTAAACCCAACGCGCTATTCAATTAAGCGGTTCTTGAAGAGCTATTCAGCTAAAAATCGGCCTAAGGATAAATACATCCATTTACTTGGATAATTTGACTAATAAATAACCTTTTTTATCTACTTTAAAAATGATAAAGTGGATAATTTTATTTTCAGAACTCAAATATGTTTCTTGATTTGGTTCTCTAAAAATTAGATTTTCAGGCTCTATTAACCAGTTAGGTTGATTAAAGTCTAACGGAGTTTTGGTTATTTGCACTTTACACAAAATATGTATCCCGTTGAGACACTGCTGGTGCAAACTTTGAAGCAGCTTGGTGATACAGTGCGGTGTCTTTTGGTCGTTATGATTTCCGTCATCCAAAAGACTGATTTTATAATTACTCTAATAACTATTTTAAGTTTAAACCTTACTTCATAAGAGGTATGTCTCTTAGAACAAAGATTGACTATCTTAGTCTAGAGCTAGTTAAGGAGCACACCATGACCAATCAAGAATCTACTCAAGCAAGCTCAGAGGTAAGTACAGGAGGTAAGCAAACACCAATCGATCCTGAACAAAGAAAAGTTTTGGATGATACAAAGTCTGATGCAAAGGCTAGCGCAAAGCCAGAAGCAAACCCAGGTTCTGGGTTTATTGCTGCTAAAGAGGAGCCTACACAACAGGAAGAACAGGCATAGTATAGAAATTGAAGTGTACGGCACTAAAAAACCCTGTTCAAAACAATATTTTTTAGTGCTATGCAAATCAATATTTTGAGCCTCAAATTTTATCTAAGTAAAGGCTGATTCTACCTGTCTAGCAAAGCCTAAACCTTGTATAAAATACATAAAAAATTGTAACTATCAACGGCATACCTGGCCTTAGGCTCTATGCACTGCCTAAATCTTTGCATAGAGCTAAGCTTCAAAATAGCAATGGAGATCAAAGAAATGAATACAAATATCGAAGATCAAAATCTAGAATACGATGCTGAAGTAATGAAAGAAGAGATCTCCAAAGATAAAGTAAAGGCTCCTTCTGTTAATGTTCAGAATGATTATGAAGAGTCGAAAAAGTTTAGTACGCCTGATCATGAGCTAAGCGCAGAAGAAGTGTCTCCATCCTTAGGAAGCTCCTTTAACCCCAATAATAAAGATTCTGAAAGTTCGGCAGAAGGTAATCCAGAGAATTTTCTGTCGATGGCTCAAGAAGTTAATCCTGACTCTGAAACATAGAAACATTTTGAAGTTAAACTATTGCGTGGGAAAAACAATGAAAACAATTATTTCTTTTCTTAAGTCAAAACAACTTTCTCGATTCATCGTTGGAGGCTTCTTCATCTTATTTTTGTTGGTGAATACAGCATGTAGTCAGCCTAATGCCTCAGGGATAGATGGTAAAACAGGTGTTGCTAAGGTGGCAGCAGATGGCACATCTATAAAAACACCATCAACCTATCGAAAATCAGAATCACCCTATAGAAAAGATACGGATAATGTTCCTGAAGGTCAGATTACTGAGTTGTACAAAGTAATTCAGCCAGAAGTAGGGGGAATGAATACCTATAGCGATGTTGATCCAAGACAAAACACTGCTAAGACAGATGCCAAGGCTAAAGCGCTTATCCAAAAAGCATCTCATTCAGAAGCGGGTAAGTATGATAATCCGCTAGATGCTGTTAAGCAAAAGCTTGACGATAAGCCAATTGCTGAGAGAGTTCAAAGTCTCTCGAAGAATGTCGGTAAATCTACTCAAAAAACGGCGGATGGCTTATCTAAAGAAGTTCAAAAAGGTCTGAATAATTTAAATGAAGGTTCTAAAGATCTTCGAGATAAAGCTCAATCTTCCGCTGACGATCTTTCTAAGAAAGTTCAGAAAATAGCTGAAAATACGAGTGATACTGTAGTCAAAACTACTCAAAATATTGCTAACAAGACTCAACAAGGCGTAGATGAAGTTCAAGAATTTATTGATTCTAAGGCTAATACCTAAAGGTCTTAGTTGAGGGAGATAGGACTAAATAACTTAGGCTTTTAATGAGGGTAATATCATGACACTCTTCAAGATTAAAGATTTTGAGCCAGACTATCAAAATCATGCCGATAACCAGGATATTAAATCACTAGACCTTTATTTAGATAACGACAAAATTGGTTCCATCGACGATGTGTTGGTGGATGAGGAAGGTCAGTTCCGCTATTTGGTGATCAAGGTAGGTTTTTGGAGTTTGGTGGGTCTGGGTAAACGTGTGCTGCTCCCGATTGGATGTGCGCGGATTAACTATGGCGATCGCCGTGTTTATGCCAAGCATCTGACCCAAGAGCAGGTTGAGGCTTTGCCGGAGCTAACTGAAGAGATGAAGGTTGATTATGACTATGAAGAACAGGTCAGAAAAATCTATCGCTCCTCTTCTATGGCAAATGCTCCTGCTTCTTACGGCGTAGGCTATGCAGGTGCCCAGAGCGCACCGCCTACGGTCAATACTGCACCTATTCTTGATTTGGATGTGGGGTATGCAGGCTACGATCGCAGTTCCTATACCTATGGGCAAGATCCTGAACTCTACGATATTGATGAACAAGATCATGAAGGGCTAAAACTGTATCAACAGCGTTTAGTGGCTCAAAAAATGCGTCAGAAAGCTGAACACTAGCTCAGGCCGCAATAATTGCAGCGCAGCGACTGAGTGAAAAGAGTAGCGTTTTCTGACCGACACTGTTTGAAAACGTTACTCTGTCGGTTTTGAGGAATTTAAAGGCGCAATTAGCCTAATGCAGCTAAACCTTTGATAGATTTGGCGTAACGCTGAATTGTCTTTAAAGTAGATTTTCAACCTATGACCCTCGCCTCTTTAGTATTTTTTCAATTTGAGTCTGACTTTGTTGAGTCTTTGCGCTGTATCCCAATGGTGGTGCGCTTTAAGTTAGATACCTGCGGCATTAAGCTTAAGCTAGAGCATTGGCATCGGTTTACAGAGAAAGACCGCCAACAGCTCGTCCATCTTCCCTGCAAAACCGCTCAGGATATTGCAGCTTATCGACAGTATGTTTGTGCGTTGGTCTTGCAGTATACGCAAACCCCAGCGTCTGATCTGCCCATAGAAGAACATCCTGCTTGGCTCAATGCGCTCAATATTCCAGATTCGGTACAAGATAAGGCTAATGCTGTGGGGGCGAGTCTAACGCTAGAGCAATGGCAAGCTTTAGTGCCGCTCCAGCGGTTTGCGCTCATTAAGCTCAGCCGATCAAGCCATGAAAACCGGAACTTTTTGCCTGCACTCCAAGAGTTTGGCTATTAAATTTAGGGTTATCTTGGGCAAAAAACGGGTTTAACTGAGCATTTCAAGCAATACACTCTCTTTTTCTCGAAACCCCACCATCACCGCTTTTCCATCCTTCACAAAAAGAGGGCGCTTGATCAGCATCGCGTCTTTGGCAAATGCTTCTACCCATTGCGCATCACTCCAGTCTTGTTTTTGATCTCCCAAAGCGCGGTAAGACTGACCAGATGTGTTTCGTAATGGCTTTTCTCCTAGCGCCTCAACCCATGCTTCAACAAGTTGATGGGTGGGGGGCTGTTCCTTCGTATTAATGAACGTATAGCTGATATTGCGATCGCCTAGCCACTGCAACGCCTTTTTGCAGGTGCCACAGTTGGGGATGCCATAAACTTGCAGAGTCATGAGATACCGTATTAAAGCTCACTTTAGAAAATTTTAAGCTACAACCGTAGCGTGATTGCGACCATCAGAAGGTAACATCACTAAAGTCTATGCTCATAAACTTTTTGAGGGAAACTTCCCTAGGGTTAGCGTAGTCAAACATAACGTGTGTGGATTGTTTGAGGAGTTATTGTGAATTCTAAGCATTTTGCGGCGATGTCCGGTGTTTTGTCGTGCGGTATTATGGCGATTACCAGTACATCAATATTGTCTACACAGACGGCTAATGCGGGCTACAGTGGCAATCTAGAGATCAAGCTAGCCAGCCTCAAAAACACTAAGGGTCAAGTGTGTCTGAGCGTTTTTTCTGGCCCTAAAGGATTCCCGTCTGGCGGGAAAGGCTCCAATATGAAGCTGTCTCGATGTGTCCCTGCCAGCAGCGGATCAATTACCTTTTCTAACCTGCCCTTAGGGAACTACGCGATCGCCGCCATTCACGACATCAATAATGAAGGGCGACTCACAACAAATGCCTTTGGGGTTCCGACGGGAGGGTTTGGCTTCTCTAACAATCCGCCCCTGCGCTTTGGGCCAGCTAGTTTCTCAGACTCTCAAATTTTTGTGTCTGGCACTAAAACCGTAGTGCAAATTCAAATGCGGTATCTCAACTAGATTGCAGCAACTATGGGGTACTACGGCTTATTTGTGGGCTTAACCACCCTAGATTTAGTCTATGGGGTGACACAGTTCCCTCAAGCTAACGAGAAACAGGTGGCAGCAGATCTGGCGATCGCCGCTGGTGGCCCTGCGACCAATGCTGCTGTCACGTTTCGGCACCTCGGCAATCAGGCCACACTCATGAGTGTGGTGGGTCAACACCCGCTAGCAACGTTGGTGCGCTCTGACCTTGCGGCACAACAGGTAGAAGTGTTAGATCTAGCACCCCAGCGAGAAGATCCCCCGCCGCTGTCTTCTATTTTGGTAACCGAGGGAACCGGCGATCGCGCAGTGGTCTCTAGAAATGCGGTTAATCTGCAAGTCGCCCTCGGTCAAATGCCGCCTAATTTATTGGATAACATCGACATTGTATTGATTGATGGACATCAGCTTGAGATTAGCGTGGCGATCGCCCAAGTAGCCCAGCAGCAAAACATTCCGGTTGTGCTGGATGGCGGTAGTTGGAAGCCAGGATTAGAGCAGGTTTTGCCGTTTGTAGATTATGCCATCTGTTCTGCTAACTTCTGGCCTCCTGGGTGTAGTAGCCAAGCCGAGGTGATTGCCTATTTACAGCAGGCGATCGCCTCTCCCGCTATTGCCATTACCCATGGCGGTTCTTCTATCCAGTATTACCATCAAGGAAAATACGGACAAATTTTGGTGACTACAATCTTGCCCGTCGATACTTTAGGGGCAGGAGACGTCTTTCATGGTGCATTTTGCCATTACATTCTGCAAAACGCCAGCTTTCTAGAAACCCTGACGCAATCTGCTAAAGTTGCGGCCTTAGCCTGTCAATCTTTTGGTACCCGTCAATGGCTGTTAAGCCCAAAACAGTTCTGACCTATAATGCACCGTAGGGGCGAACCTACCTTTCACCCCTACAGTGTTTGGAATAACGGCTAAGGATCGTGGATTAAATAACCTCCAGAATTAAGCTTTTTGCGGTTTGGCTGTGTAATTCCATTCTGGCAGGTAAGGATCGTGGATTAAATAACCTCAACTTTTGACCCTCACCCCCAGCCCCTCTCCCAGCGCGGGAG
>JANNDV010000169.1:0-8273 GCA_031387975.1 Acaryochloridaceae cyanobacterium OTE_75_metabat_521
ATGCTTTGCACTCCCTCATCCCCTAACCCCTTCTCCCAGAGCGGGAGAAGGGGGACAAGATTCTTACTCCCCTCTCCCGTTCTGGGAGAGGGGCTGGGGGTGAGGGTCAATGTTGGAGGTTATTAAATCCATGATCCTTAGCAAGGGTTGCAACAAGCCTAAGATACTGACCCGTCTACCTTTGGTGCGAGTTTGTCCTTGACGTTTTTGCTCTCCTTTGAAGAAATAGCTATAGGTCACGGGCATCCATAAACTAAAGCCCGACTCATCTGTATAAAACAGGTCTATTTCTCCAGCGGCGGCAAGTTCGAGCATATCTAAGTCTGCTTGCTTGACCTCACGCTCTACAGGGTCTTGATTTGCTCGATGACTTTGACGGGTTCGTTTCCAAATCACCCCTTTTTTTTGAGCACATCTCGCAGGTGCCCTGGGCTTAAGTGAACGTCTCTCTCGTCAGCTAACTTTTTCGCTAATTGTTTGCTGTTATAGCTGCGAGGCTCTCTCAAGCACTGTTCTAAAAATTCCAGGTCGGATGCGTCCCATCTTGCTTTTTTGCCTCTTCCAGGTGCGTCTCTCAGTCCTTCTAAACCCTTTCTGTGCCAACGATGTAGCGTCTCTCTGACGGTCTGAATATTCCATCCAAAAAATGTAGCGATTTTCTCTACATACCAACCCTGATGGTTGAGACGTATCACTTCTGCTCGATCTTTCTCCCGCTGTGGAACTAAGGTGGATTTTCGCAACTCAAATAGAGTCTCATCCTCTTGTTCCGTCAAATTAACCTTCAATCGTGCTCTCAAGATCTTGACCTCTAGAGAAGGATCCCTTTGATTTAGTATACTTTAGTTTTTCAACCCTCACCTACTTAATTCATAGCATTGGCGATCAACGTCTACCAAAACGTTTTCAAATTAAGCGTTAGCCCTGGCAATACTTCTTCTCCACTTAAATGCACAATAGCTGCCAGCCACTCTACAGGTTGCCCAAGTCGATAAATCCCCACCTGTTTAGCCTGTGGGTTAATCAGAAAACCAAGCCGAGCTCCATTCTCAAGGTATTCCAGCATTTTATTTTGAAGCTGGGGCAAACTGTCCGTAGCCGACCGTAGCTCAATCACAAAATCAGGGGCGAGGGGAAGAAATCCTGTCGTGGTCACGCCCTCCAACCTGGATTTTTCAACCCAAGAAACATCTGGAGAGTAAATTGCCCCGTTCGGTAAAATAAACCCACCAGAAGAATCAAACACAACACCGAGTTGTGTTTCCCGATTCCAAATGCTGACTTGGGTTGTCAAATCAGAATTACGCGCAGAAGTAATCCAACCCGTCGGGGGCATTGCGATAAGTTCTCCTGTACGGGTCAGCTCTAAACGACAATCTGGATTGCCCTGACATACCTGTTCAAATTCTAAAGGAGTCAGCCGAATGGGGACTCCGCTAAGGTCAAGAGTTAGAGCATCAGAAATATGCCTAAGCGTTGTTGTCATTGCCAGGATTCGTATAGCAGCATCTGCCTAAATCTTAGCAAGAATCCCATTCGTACAGGCTTTGTTGATCCAGTGCGATAAATCGTCATGCCTCTCAGATGGTTAAGCATAGATTGTTATACTAGACCTTACTATTTATGGTCTATCTAGAGCCTAACGCCCCATGCAGCCGACCGACCCAGGCAAGTTTACCGACAAGGCTTGGGAAGCCATCGTCAAATCACAAGACATTGCCCGTAAGTACCGCAACCAGCAGCTAGAGTCAGAACATCTGGCGATCGCCCTCCTCGAAGAAGACGAAACCACCACCCTCTTGCTAGAGCGTGTTGGTGCAGACTCTGCGAATATCCTCAAACGCCTCATCGATTTTGTGCGCCGACAGCCCAGCGTCACCACTGACGGCACCAATATTTATTTAGGACGCGGACTCGACCAGCTTTTAGACCGCGCCGACGCAGAGCGTGAGGAAAGAGGTGATCGCTTTATTTCCGTCGATCACTTTTGGCTCGCCTTTGCCGAAGACAAGCGCGTGGGCAAAAACCTTCTGCGGAGCGTCGGTCTAGACGGTGGCCTGCTCGAAGAAGCCATCCAAAAAACACGGGGCACCCAGAAGGTTGTAGATCAAGACTCAGAATCTCGCTACAACGCCCTTGAAAAATATGGGCGCGATCTCACCGCCCAAGCCGAGCAAGGTAAACTTGACCCTGTGATTGGACGCGACGAAGAAGTGCGCCGCGTCATTCAGGTGCTGTCTCGTCGCACCAAAAACAATCCTGTCTTGATTGGGGAACCTGGGGTGGGGAAAACGGCGATCGCCGAAGGGTTAGCCCAGCGCATTGTGAAAGGTGACGTACCAGAATCTCTGAAAAACCGTCAGTTGATTTCTCTAGACTTGGGCAGCCTCATTGCCGGAGCCAAGTACAGGGGCGAATTTGAAGACCGCCTTAAGTCCGTGCTTAAAGAAGTGATGGACTCCGACGGGCAGATTGTGCTGTTTATTGATGAGCTGCATACGGTCGTTGGCACCGGAGCCAGCCAAGGCAACATGGATGCAGGCAACCTGCTCAAGCCCATGCTGGCGCGAGGTGAACTGCGCTGTATCGGAGCCACCACCCTCGATGAATTCCGCAAATACATCGAAAAAGATGCCGCCCTAGAGCGTCGTTTTCAGCAGGTGCTGATTGCCCAACCCAATGTAGAAGACACCATCTCGATTTTGCGGGGTCTCAAAGATCGCTACGAGATTCATCACAACGTCAAAATCACCGACTCTGCCTTGGTGGCAGCAGCAGTCTTGTCCAATCGCTATATTCCCGATCGCTTTTTGCCCGATAAGGCGATCGATCTCGTAGACGAAGCCGCCGCAAAGCTCAAAATGGAGATGACCTCAAAACCTGGGGAACTCGAGGTGATCGAGCGTCGCCTTATGCAGCTAGAGATGGAAAAACTGTCTCTAGAACAAGAGGCACCCCGCGCGCGGACTGGCGCACCATTTCAGTCTTCTCTAGAGCGCCTAGAGCGGGTGGTGCAAGAAATTAAAGAGCTAAGCCCTAAAAAGCAGTCCCTTGAAACGCAGTGGCAGGGCGAAAAGCAGGTCTTAGACTGCATTAATCACCTCAAAGAAGAAGAGTCCCAGCTCCGCATCCAAATCGATCAGGCCGAGCGCGAGTATAACCTCAACAAAGCAGCCCAGCTCAAGTACGGTCGCATGGAAGCACTCCAGCGGGAACTCGAAGAGCAGGAAATTCAGCTCCAAGAACTCCAAGAAAAAGGCTCCACCCTGCTACGAGAGCAGGTCACAGAAGCCGACATTGCCGAAGTTGTCGCCAAATGGGTGGGCATCCCCGTCACGCGCCTACTCGAAACCGAGCGCCACAAGCTGCTTGCCCTAGAATCCTATCTGCACCAGCGGGTGATTGGTCAAGAAGAGGCCGTCGCCTCAGTGTCTGCCGCCATCCGTCGCGCCCGAGCAGGTATGAAGGATTTAGGCCGTCCCATTGGTTCTTTCCTTTTCCTTGGCCCCACCGGAGTGGGTAAAACGGAACTCGCCCGCGCCCTGGCTGAGCTATTGTTTGACGCCGAAGATGCGATTGTACGCATTGATATGTCCGAGTACATGGAGAAACACGCCATTTCTCGGCTGATTGGCGCACCTCCTGGCTATGTGGGCTACGACGAAGGCGGGCAGCTTTCTGAGGCCATTCGCCGCAGACCCTACTCCGTCATTCTGTTTGATGAGGTCGAAAAAGCCCATCCTGATATTTTCAACGTCCTGCTCCAAGTCCTCGACGATGGGCGCATCACCGATTCTCAAGGTCGCACCGTCGATTTCTGCAACACCGTCATTATTATGACCAGCAACATCGGCAGCGATCACATCCTAGAATTTGGCGGCGATGACAACCGCTACGACGAAATGGAAAAGCGGGTCATGGGCGTGCTGCGATCGCACTTCCGCCCCGAATTCCTCAACCGCGTGGATGACGTAATCCTATTCCACTCCCTGAGGCGAGAAGACCTGCGCCAAATTGTAGGGATCCAGCTCAAGCGCGTGGAAAAACTACTCTCTGAGCAAAAAATTAAGCTCCAGCTTACTGATGCTGCTTTGGATCACCTGGTTGAATCAGGCTATGACCCGGTGTATGGGGCACGACCGATTAAACGGGCGATTCAGCGGGAGTTGGAAAATGCGATCGCCACCAAACTCCTAGAACAAGCCTTCACCGAAGGCGACACCATTCAGGTGGACTGGCAAAAACATGAGCTTGTGTTCCAAAAGCAAAGCAGTGCCCTGCTAGAAAAAGCAAAAATTGAATCAGAGAATTCCGTGAGTGAAATCCCCGCGAATAGCCTCAAAGCCTAATCTAACGAATACTTTTGCGTTTTGCTCGCACGCTAGATCTAGAGTTTGACTGCTATTTTCTTTCTAAATAACCAACTCTCCTGACCTTCTGAGGAACCTTTAATGGATCAGTGGGTCAGAGGTCAACATGGTTCAAGTCCCAGATAGTCTGGATTGCTTGAATGTCTCATCGCCTGATTAATCGATCATCTTTCGGGATGAAATGAGCGATCATGCACGAGATCTTAAAATGAAGAGTTTGGTATTTTTCTCATGAAGACGACTTCAAAGATAACTTCAAAGACGATCTTCAATTTAATCGCGGCAGGCTCTATGCTGTTTGCCGTCAGCTATCCAATTTTAGGGCAGTCTTCTGTATCGGCATCCTCTGTGCCAACAGCATCACCCTTAAAGAAAAAAACGCTGACTCAAACGCCATCTGCGCCTTCAACACCCACTGCCCCCACCGATCCCGTCGCGCCAGTAGGCGGCGGCGATATGAAGGTTCCGGTAGCGCCACCGACTGAGCCAGCGGGCGGCGGCACCATGCCAACATCCGAAACGCAGCCTACTGCGCCAAAGACTCCTAGGTCTACCCCAGCGACCGCCGCAACGGGTAAAACCATTGTGAGTATTGCCAGCAGCAACAAAAAGCTTAAAACGCTTACGGCTGCCATTAAAGCAGCTGGGCTAGAGGAAACGCTCACGGGCGAAGGGCCATTTACGGTGTTTGCCCCAACCGATGAAGCCTTTGCAGCCTTGCCCCCTGGCACTTTGGATGCATTGTTAAAACCAGAAAACAAGGAAAAACTGGCTCAACTGCTGACCTATCATGTCGTGAGCGGCAAGGTGGAATCTGCAACCTTAAAGTCAGGCGATGTCCCAAGCCTCTTGGGTAAGCCCATCACAGTCACCGTGAAGGGCAAAAAGGTCATGGTCAACGAGGCCGCTGTCACCAAGGCAGATGTCCCAGCATCCAATGGCGTAATTCACCTCATTGATAAGGTCATTTTGCCGCCTAGCTAATGCTCAACCTTCTGAGCATTTTGCATCCATCCTGCTCTCCTCTCCTAGAACGGGAGAGGGGCATCTCCATAGAATAAAACCAATAAA
The DNA here is from genome assembly GCA_031387975.1 of Acaryochloridaceae cyanobacterium OTE_75_metabat_521. Lineage (GTDB taxonomy): Bacteria > Cyanobacteriota > Cyanobacteriia > Thermosynechococcales > Thermosynechococcaceae > JAAURS01. The sequence goes on from JANNDV010000169.1 coordinate 5,442, forward strand.
AAGGCCAGTCTTAATAGACTGGCCTTTTTATTGGTTTTTATAGAAACATCAAGGTGCCGTTCCTAAAAATCGTCACCTTCAGGATCAAACTGTTCCGCCACCGAATCATCGATCAGCGCATAGTCATCCACGGGTTCCGCGCCATAGACGCCTCGCCCTCCTGCTCGCTTTGCTGTGGAATCACCACCCAACAGCTCATCGTCAGCGCTAATAATGGTCAGGGCATCATCCACGGCATGCTCTAGGCCATAGGTACGGGCACTCTGATCATCAATGACATCATCATCATCCCGATATCCGCCGTTGTCATAGGCAGATTCTAAATCGGTAAGGCCACCCGGAGACTCTTCATAAGTATTAAAGCCTGTCCCTGCCGGAATCAGACGACCAATGATGACGTTTTCCTTGAGACCTCGCAGCCAGTCAGACTTTCCTTCGATCGCAGCTTCAGTCAATACCCGCGTCGTTTCTTGGAAACTTGCCGCCGAGATAAAGCTGTCGGTATTGAGAGAGGCTTTAGTAATCCCCAGCAGCACGGGGGTGTACTCCGCTGGCGCACCTCCGGTAATGGACATCGCCTCATTCACCTGCTCTGCCTGATATAGGTCAATTAACTCTCCCGGCAAAAGCGTGGTGTCGCCACCATCGTCGATCCGTACCTTGGAGGTCATTTGCCGCACGACTACTTCGATGTGCTTATCTGAAATATCAATCCCTTGAGATTGATACACTGACTGCACCTCGTTAACCAAGAAGCTTTGAACCTTCTGAAGGCTGATGAGCGCTGCTTCGTAAAGACCACTCGATTCGCGATTGAGTCGGAAATGGATCTCTAGAATATCGTGGGGGTTAATCGGGCCATCCGTCAGCGGTTCCCCCGCTTCGACTTTCTGGGCATCAGAAGCCATCGGATTTTGTCCAGGCCCAATGGGGTAGTCGGTGACAGTGCCGTCATACTCAACGACCTTGATGTCTATAGAGTCATCATCGCCATACTGAAGCTGTACAGTGCCAGGGCGATGTGCCAACGTACACATTTCCTTCGGCTTACGCGCTTCGAGCAGTTCTTCAATCCGAGGTAGACCCTGAATGATGTCTCCCGTTTTAGCCCGCTCAAAGACCAGTAGCGCCAGGTTGTCTCCCCGCTGGACTAAATCGCCGTCGTCAATCTGAAGCATTGCGCCAGGTGAGACGAGATAAGGCCGAGCAATTCTCAGCGTTAGCTGATCGCCATCAATGCTCGACACCTGCGATGATTCCGGTGCCGTGATGCCCGCCGCAAGTTCGTCCCCTGCTCTAACCAGGTCGCCCACTGTCGCCGTAGGCGATTCGCCTTTGAGATTAATCTGGGTCAGATCGTTCTCGGTCATCACCAAAAGCCGACGAATAATTTCTCCATCCTTGCGAATGCCACGGACAATACCGCCCTGCTTGGACTTAATTTCCGTCCGCGCCACCACTGCACCAGGGTCAATTTGCTGCCCATCCTCAACCAGTAAGCGAGTGTGGGTACTGCCCTGGGTTTGGTCAGCCGACACATCTCGGCGCAGCACTAGGGATTCTAGAATAACAAGCTGTAGGCGAGACACACCCGCTTCTTTCTCGTCAGGAATGACTTCAATGTCCGCAGCAATCTGAGGCGCATCGGTGTCGATCTCCAGCACAAGCTGAGTTCTCAACAAATCGAGTCCTTCTATGGCCTTAACCCGCTCTCCATCTTTGTAGGGCAGGCGCTGAACGGCGCGAAGCTGAATGGCACGACCGGCCTCATTAATCGATTCCTGAGAGGGAACCGAAGGCTGATCAGGGACAGGGTACTCCATCACAGGCCGCAGGAGCAGTGCATAGCCCTCTGGGGTTTCCACACACTCCAAGTAGCGGAGTTCCTTCAGCGTCAGCCCTGGAATGACTTCGTCGCCTGGGTTGCCCAAGGTTTCGTTTTTCGCTAAGACTGCTTCAGGATCGTCTACGAGGTGCAGATCGCCGGGCTTAATCACAATTTCACGAAGAATGTCGTTTTTCTGCGTGACTTCAACCACGCCGCTGCTCTGACAAAAGATGTCTTTGACGACTTCGGTTCCGGCTTCGACGTACTGACCGTCTTCGACCATGAGCAGTGAGATATCTTTGTTGACCTCATGGGCTTCTTCTGGAATCCACAGCAGCGTGCCGCCCTGGATTACTTCATACCCCTGCTTAGCTTTACCGCGCTTAGCAACGTCAACGCCAGAGTATTTGATAATGCCGCCGGAAGTGGTGCGATAGCTATCGTCTACCAGTTCTGCCACAACCTGACCGTTGAGCACCTTGGTACCTGGAGCGGCTTTTAGTAAAAACTGTTGGTTGTTTTGCGCTTCAATGATGTACTGCTCACGCCCTTGATGGCTCTCAAGGTGAACTTTCGCAGTGTCGAGCATCACGGAGGCCGTAATGATTTCGACTTCACGACTGCCCTTACCATCGACAAAGTCTGGCAGACGCACGACTCCACCATGCTCGGTCATGAGCTTGGTTTCAGCTAAGACCGACTGGGGTTCAATACGATCGCCATTACTAACGGTCGGCTCTGCCCCAGGGGGAAGGTTGTACACTTCTCCCGACAGAATCCAGATCAGGCCGCCTCTGGGCGCAATGCGGGTGGTGTTACCTTGGCGATCGCGCTTTTCTTCTGGCACCAGATTAGAAAACTGCACTTCCCCAGCCAAGTCAGAGGCCACATCTTTTGTGACTTTCTCTGTACTCTTGCGCATGTTGCGGCTGTTGTTCACCACCTCACCCAACTGCTGCCCTTGCTTCACCTGCTGCCCATCGGCAAACAACAGCGTAGAACCT
>JANNDV010000205.1:0-12025 GCA_031387975.1 Acaryochloridaceae cyanobacterium OTE_75_metabat_521
CTCTTGAACACAAGCTTGAAGGCGTTTGGTCTGTTGAGCATTCATGATGGGGCTGTCCATTCAACTCTGTATTGACTATCCTACCCTTTCTCGCAAAAGCTATATTCCTCAAGCTTTTTGCCAAAGTGGGATGCTCCCAAAATTGACTTACAGATCAAATGCTGTTTACAAGAAAGAATAATCTCAGAAGAATATATAAATTATCCATTAGAAGCTAAAGCTTATAATAAACTTATATTTCCAGATCCAACCTGTCCATACTATCTAGTTATTGTGACGATACCTAGAAATATTTCAGACTGGGTAGCACATTCCGAGGAAAATTTAATACTAAGAAAATGTGGATATTGGCACTCACTCCTAGGATTACCAGAAACAAAAAATAAACAAACAAAAACAGTCAAAATTCCAAGAAATCAACAATTCAGTCCAGACGTATTAGAGAATCTAATGCTCCATTCAAATAGCATGGAGGGAGGATAATGATTTACAAAATAAATAAACAAGAGATCATATCCAAGATAAGTTCTTCTGATATAGAAAAATATTTACAAAAAATGTCTTGGAGACAATCAACAGTTGTTAGTCGTAAATTTTCTATTTGGCTCAAAAAATCAGGGTATGATGAAGATTTTGAAGTTTTAGTCCCACTTAACACTAATTCTCCTGACTTTGACAGGAGATTGTTAGAGTTAATAGAAACACTTACAATCTCTGAGAGAAAACCAGCAGAAGAAATAATCAACAAGATAGGAGGAGCAAAACTTTATGCGAATGAAGAAAATAGAGAAATAATAGACTTTCATATTAATCCAAGCAAAGCAGAAAGAATAGAGCCATTGATAAGTGTTTTTGGCAATTTTTTGCACAATTTTCAATCAATATTAGACTCGATTGGGCAATATAAAAAGGGAATTACAAGTCTAAAAGGGAAAATTCCAGAATCAATAAAGAGCCAAACTCAAATGTCTTTATTAAATACATTTGAAGGTTCTTTAGGAATAAGATTAATAGCATCAAGGGAGAAAGATCCGGCATTTCAACAGTTTAGCCTCGATTACGGATTACCAGAACCAGGAGAGAAACCTTTGTTAGTTGAGGCTATTTCTGAGTTTATTGACTTAATCAAAGTAACTAAAGAGGTAGAATTACTAAAGGAGAAGTTAACAATACTTAAATCTAGATCTGCAAATAGCTACCAAAGATTCTTGGAGCAACTTGTTTCAATTGAGGGAGAAAGTATTTACTTGGATTGGGGGTCAAACTATCCAGGTGGTGGTGGAAGCGCAGAACTTACACAATCTGATGCAATGTCTGCAATATCAGCAATATCAGAGACAATAACTTCATCAGAAGAGGAATTAACAGTCAGAGTTAAAATTATTGGCATTAACTTAAATGCAAAAAAGGAAGTTTTTGAAATATCTTCAATAGGGACAAATGAAACATATCAAGGGAAAATTTCTCAAGAGGCAATGGAACAAATAGAGGGCATGGATATCTCATTCAATAAAAAAATATATTCAGCAAAAATCAAAGAAACAATCAAAATAAAACAGTCGACGGGAGAAGGTATTCCTTCTCATATACTATTGTCAATACAACCTACATAGACGGAGATTTTCTAAGGAAAATAAGATCGCGTAGATTGACAGAAAAACACTCGCTCCCAAATTTTCCTAAATTCCCAAATCGATATCTTCAGCGACAAATGAGATAGCTCTACCAAAGCCAACATAACGTCACCCCCACACAATTTCTTGAGCGTGCGCTGGGCGATCGCCTTAACCCATGCAAAACAAAAACTGCATGTGCCTGTGATTCTGATGATTCCAGAGATATAGGGTTCTTGAAGGGCGATCGCGTTTAGATTTGAGTCGTTTTAGATGCGGCTTCCCAACGATGCTTGATGATTCGCAAACCGTATGACAGTATTGTCATATCATGAAAAGAGAACGAAAACCCATTGAATGGATATGATCGTGCCTCAAAGATCTCAGAGCCTTTCCTGAAGAGGTAAAAGATACTGTAGGTGTGGCGCTTGATGTTGCTCAACAGGGCGAAAAACACGAAGCTGCAAAACCTCTTCAAGGGTTTGGAGGAGCTGGAGTGCTAGAAATCATCGATGACTTTGATGGAGACACCTATCGAGCCGTTTACACCGTGAAATTTAAAGGAGTTGTATATGCTCTCCATGCATTTCAGAAAAAATCGAAGAAAGGCATCTCCACACCCAAAGAAGAAATAGATCTGGTCAAAAAACGCCTGAAAGCCGCAGAAGAGCACTATCAAGAAAATTATGAAAGGGGGCAACCATGAAAACCACAAAAGAAAAGACTTATGCAGGCGAAACCGTTGAAACAGGAAACGGTAACGTTTTTGCGGACCTTGGACTTCCCAATCCTGAAGAACGTCTTGCTAAAGCGCAACTTGTACAACGAATCTCTGAAATCATCAAAGAACGAATACTAACTCAGGCCAAAGCTGGTGAGATTCTTGGCATCGATCAGGCAAAAGTCTCGAAGCTAGTTCGAGGGCGACTTTCTGAATTCTCAACCTCAACCCTAATAGAATATTTGACCCGTCTCGATCAGGACGTTGAGATTGTGGTCAGACCAAAGCCCAGTTCAAGAGAAACTGCTTCGCTACTCGTAACCATTCCAGAAGTTTGAGTATAGCCCCATTAAAAATCAAACATAGCACCACCACCCACACAATTTTTTGAGCGTACGCTGGGCGATCGCCTAGCCCCCGACAAAACAAAAGCTGCATGTGTCCACGATTCTGATGATTCCAGAGATGTAGGGTTCTTTAAGGGCGATGCAAAGATACTAGGCGATTTGCTGAGGGTAATACTAGCGCGATAGCTACGCACCAAGAGTCCGCATCCAATCGATCAAATCATCAGGTTTCGTGAAATCCAATAACGCCTCGCCCAGAGACTCAAGCCGATCTAGAGATAATGCTTGGATCTGCGATCGCATTTCTGGGGTCAGTTCGCCGATGCGCCGCGAGAGCAGACGAAGGACGAGCTTTGTTTCGCCGATTTGTTCACCCTCTTGAAGAAACTCTTCCCGCCACTCTTGATAAATCACAGACTGCTGCATGATGTCTCTCCGTAGAACCTGATTGATAAAGTCCCTCTTCAATAATAACCCCGCCAGAATCCCAGCAGAAGCCGCTACATTACTCTGCACCCTCAACTCTGGAATCGACTCAACTCGTTCAGCCACCTGACGCAACGTTTGAGATGCATCAGCCGTTTGAGTCAGCACAGCCAAGGGCAATAACCCCGTCGATTCCAGAAACGGCTGAGTCGGTTGCTCCCAAAGGCGGATAACTTCAAATTCGTGACGAGTCCCTGGAATCTCAAACGCATTTTGATAGACCAGTTCAGAATTTGAACGGGTCAAATAAATAACCACTTGGCGCATTCGTTTGTTCGGGAAACGTCGAAAAATCCTCAGACGATAATCTGTCAGGCGGAACGCCATCATAGGATCAGGCTCTGTCTGGAACTCAATGTGCAGTATCAAATCATCAGAACTCAGCAAAATCAAAGCATCCGCCCGAATCGGTTCGATGGAAAGCTCGGAAGGGCTAAGTTGAGTCAAGCTGATGGGTTCACCAAGTAACCAGGAAGCAAAATCTTCTGGAAAGCTTTCAGCCAAAAATTTGCAGGTGGTATCAAACATGAAAAAACTGTACTAGATGAGCTGTGATGGGTCTCAGCTAGGTTGAGTTTTGAGCGTGACCTCACCCACCAAAAGCCAACATAACGTCACCCACACACCATTCCTTGAGCGTGTGCTGGGCGGACTTTTGTTGCGCAGCGATCGCAGTTAAGCTCAAGACATCACCTTATCGAGATTGCGATGTAGACTATCATTGCTAAAAAATCTAAAGGTTTTGCAGAACTGCTCCAGCAGCAGCGAGATGCCCAGCTCGAAAAGATTGGGATGACCAAACTAGAGAAAAAAGTGAAGGGAATTGCTGGGAGTAAAGATATAAAGCTGGTTCAAAATCTAGAAGGCGTGGAAAAAATGTCTGAGGTTTTGGAAACGTTTGTTGAACCCTACTTGGACTTTGCGGACAGTCGCGCCGATCGCGAAAAGCTCTTTACGATTGCCGTAGCCGCCTGGAATTTAGCGTTTATGCCCGAAGAGAAGCGCTCCGCTATCATCCAAGAAATGATTGCAGTAGGTGTTGACAAAAAAGATATGCTGGCTCAGCAGGATATGAGAGCAATTCTGAATGAGATGATTGCCCGAAAGCTCACGTTATTCTCTGACAATCACCGACTCATCATCAATTTTCAACTGCAAGAATCAAAAGATACATTCCATCTTTCCGTGGCCTCAACCCTAACGGAGCCACCTGATTCTAGAAAATAGTCTTCGTAGACCCAATGGCTGCACCCCCATGACTGTGTCTTAACCAAATCGCCCTGCCACATAATCTCTCGTGCTGGTTTGTTCTGCCTCTAAAAAAATCTGTGAGGTCGTGCCAAACTCAACCAACTGCCCAATGCGGCGCTCATCGGTGCTAAAAAATGCAGTGTACCCAGAAACCCGCGAAGCCTGCTGCATATTGTGGGTGACAATCACGATAGTGAGCTTATCCTTTAGCTCGTGAATGAGCGCCTCAATTTTGAGAGTGGCGATCGGGTCCAGGGCAGAGCACGGCTCATCCATCAGCAGCACTTTGGGGTTTACGGCTAGGGCGCGGGCAATACAAAGTCGCTGCTGCTGACCACCTGAAAGTGCTAGACCTGATTGGTTAAGGCTATCTTTGACCTCATCCCAGAGCGCTGCGCTGCGAAGGGCAGACTCAACCGCGTCATCTAAAACAGATCGGCTGAGGCGACTGACGGTTCTAATGCCGTAGGCGACGTTGTCGTAGATGCTCATGGCAAAGGGGTTGGGCTGCTGAAAAATCATGCCAACCTGACGACGGAGCTGGTTGAGGTTGGTACCCTTGGCATAAATACTTTTGCCCAGTAGCTCTACCTTCCCCTGAATACGGAGATTGCTCTCCATTTCGCCAATGCGGTTAAGGGTTTTGAGAAACGTGGATTTACCGCACCCAGAAGGGCCAATAATGGCGGTGACTTGCCCTTCGTAGATGTCCATGTACACACCTTCAACGGCCTTATGACGACCATAAAAGCAGCTCAAGTCCTGGACGTGCATGACCGGAATGGGTGGTTGCTTTGCTGCTGTAGAAATTGTGCTGGCGAGAGCCATGGGGTTAGAGGGGAGAAAGTTTGGGGAAGGGAGCATAAGAATTAGCGGGTTGTCTGACGGTTACGCGTGACCCACCGCGCCAAGAGATTGGTGAACATCACAATGCCCACCAACATGACGGCAGCAGCCCAGGCTAAGTTATTTTGATCGACAAAGGGCGAATTGGCATAGTTAAAAATCAGCACCGATAAAGACGCGCTGGGGCTAAGTAGCCCTTCTAGCCAGTTTTGGCTAAAGAGTGCGGTAAAAATAAGCGGTGCGGTTTCGCCTGCGGCTCGTGCGATCGCCAACAAGCTGCTGGTCAAAATGCCAGGGAACGCCCGCGCCAGCACAACGCGAAGGGTCGTCCGCGCATACCCAGCGCCCAGGGCGGCAGATGCTAAGCGCTGGGCATTGGGTACCAGTTTTAGCGATTCTTCCGTGGCTAAGGTGACGATGGGCAGCATGATGACCGAGAGTGCGAATCCGCCAGCTAGGGCAGAAAACCCTTTTAGGGGTAACACAATGACAGCGTAGGCAAACACCCCCACCACAATCGAAGGCGCAGCGCTGAGGATGGTTATAAGCATCCGAATGGCGCTGGCAATGGTGGAATTTTTACCAAATTCCGTGAGGTAAATCGCGGTTAATATGCCCACAGGCAGGCTTAGAGCGGCGGCGATCGCCACCATTACCACGGTGCCAATAATGGCATTGGCAAACCCACTGGGTATATCTTTCATGCCTGCGGGGGCAGGGAGCTGAGTAAAGACATCCCAAGTTAGGTGGGGTACTCCTTTGCTCAAAATAGCCCACAGCATGGCTAACAGCGGAATTAGCGCCAGCGTACTCAAAGAAAATGTAGTCACGCTTAGGGCTAAATTAAACAGCTTTTTTGAGGGTGGCAGCGATGCGTACAGGTCAGACACAGAAAAAATCCTAAGCGTAAATCAACTAAGCATTGCGGGTCAAAGCACGAACCAAAACCGCTGCGATCGCATTCACAGTCAGCGTGACCAAAAACAGCAGAAGCGCAAGGTACATCAGTGCGCCAACGTGGAGCGGGTCAGACGCTTCTCCAAACTGATTGGCAAGCAAGGCCGGAATAGAGTTACCAGGGTTGAGTAGAGAAGCGCTGATCTCGTTCACGTTGCCAATTACCATTGTGACCGCCATTGTCTCACCCAGCGCCCGACCTAGGGCAAGGCTGGCAGCCCCAAAAATGCCTGAGATCGCGGCGGGTAGCGTAATAAACACAATGCTCTCCCACTGTGTTGCACCGAGGGCAAAGGCACCATTGCGAAGATCTTGAGAAATTGCCAAAAACACTTCTCGACTAATCGCGGCAATGGTGGGCACGATCATGATGGCTAAAACCACCCCAGCCATCAACATGCTAGGCCCAAAGGGCTGGGTGCTAAAGAGGGGAATCCACTTAAAGTGGCTGTACAAAAATGCTTGAAATGGCTCTAGAGCCGGAATTAAAATAAACCGGCCCCACAACCCCACAATTACGCTGGGGATGGCGGCGATTAGCTCAACCAAAAACGCGATGGGCATTTGCAACCCTTCTGGCAAGACCTTCTCGCTGGTGACGATCGCAACCGCAACACCAATGGGGAGCGCTAATAGGAGGGCGATCGCAGAACTCATCAAGGTGCCGTAAATATAAGGCAGTGCCCCAAACAAATGTTGGTCAATGTTCCATTCCTGTGTCCACAGAAAGGCAAGACCAAACTTGGCGATCGCAGGGCGAGCATCCTTAAGAATCAGTACGCACATCCAAAATGGAATGGAAGCGGTGAATAGTGCCGCCAAAAAGGTGATGCCCCGAAATCCACCATCCCCAAATTGACTCATCCACGATTCTTTAGGGACTGGAGAGCGTTCAGAGAGGTGAGTGCGCGTAGGCTCCAAAGCTTCTGTCATTTTGAGTTAAACGGTTTCTAGAAAAATTAACATAGGGGCGCAAGGTCTTTGCGCCCCTATTAATGTAGCTTGACTGAAATTAGATTTTACTGGGCTTTAACGGTCTCAAGCTGCTGAAGCACTCTCTGAATCACAGGTTCAGGAACCGCTGCGTACTCAAGCGTAGGGTTGATCTTTTGACCATCGCTTAGCACCCACTGAATCCATTTCTTAACCGCAGGTAGCTTCTCAGCGTCATACTTCTTGTAGACCAACATCCAGGTCATGCCCACAATGGGATAGCCCGATGCTGGATTGCCTTCAAAAACCCTGAAGTTTGCGGGGAATTTAATGTTTGATAATGCCTCATTGGTTGAAGCAAGAGAAGGCGTTACAAATTCACCTTTCTTGTTTTGAACCGCAGCATAGGTCAAACCCGTTTCCTTTGCCGTGGCTAACTCTACATAGCCCATCGAACCAGGGGTTTGCTTAATGGATGCTGCAACACCTGCATTCCCTTTGCCTGTTAGAGGGTTAGCAGACCACTTAGGTGCTTTACTAACGCCAATTTTGCCGCGAAAGAAGGGGCTTGCGGCGCTGACGGCATTGGTAAACACAAAGGTCGTACCGCTGCTATCTGCACGAACCACTAGCTTAATGGCCTGATCTGGCAGGTTTACGCCAGGGTTTTGTTTGGCAATGGTAGGGTCATTCCACTTGGTGATTTTGCCACCAAAGATTTCGCCCACGGCGGCCTGGGTTAGCTTTAGACCCGTAGAAACACCAGGTGCATTGTAGGCCACCGCTACAGCACCACCCGCTGTCGGCACCATCAAAGTTCCGCGATTCTGGTTAACCTTGTCCATTTCTTCATCGGTAATGGCAGAATCGCTTGCGCCAAAGTCTACCGAACCCGTCTGAAATTGTTTGACACCGCCACCACTGCCAATCCCTTGATAGTTAACGGTTGTGTCAGGATTCTTGCTCTTGAATTCACGAATGTAGCGCTCATAGAGCGGCTGTGGAAAGGTGGCTCCTGCGCCATTGAGGGTTACAGCTTGGGCGATCGCCGTAAACAGAGGAGTAACCGAGACTGCAAGTGTTACAACAGAAGCAGTAAATGCACGACGTGCAGTTGTGGCGTTAAGACCCATTGCGTTCTCCAATCTAAAAGATAGTCAAAAAAGTTTGTTTAGATGCCCCACAGTTATTCATATAGAAAAATGGTTAAGCCCCAGTTAATTTTAATTAAAGAGAAAAATAATATTAGGTTAAATAAAGCTCTAAAGAACCTCTAATGTATAAAACCTCTTCAGTGCCGTTCATTTTTTGAAAATGATTCTGGTCAATTAACATCTTTTTGGATATGTTAAGTAAGTTCATCCAAATCTCTCACCTCCCACCACTGAAGTTCTATGATTTTCTCTATGGCTCTACCTAAATTCTTGACTGCCTCTGGCATGTTCAAAGGTATCCCACCTTCAGTGAAGCCATTTTTAAAGCCAATGCTGCTGATTTCTTTAGGTCTGCATGCGGTGGTACTTCTGGTGCCATTACCTTCTCCACCCAAAAAAGTGGAGCTTCCCAAGCCAAAAGCAATTAAGATCACCACAATCCCAAATCTTCGCACTCCGCCTAAATCTTTAGTGCAGCGGCTCAATCGACAAAAATTGTTGGCTCGAAATTCTACGCCTCTTATTACCCAAAAGGGCATTTTATTAAAATCTAGTCAGACAAAGGCAACGACGCCAACTAAAGTTCAATCCAAGCAAGAAGCCAAGTCGAGTTCAGCCAAAAATGAACCGCAGAATGCTGGAAGTGGAAGTGGAGCTTGGAGCGATCTACCCACCTATACAAAAAATACTCAGACCTGCACTGGAATAGATGGCTGTATTCAAACCAGTGACCCCTTTGCTGAAGTTACTAAATATTTTGAGGAAAATTTATCTACAAAGAAGTTTAAATTTTCAAAAGAAAATACAGCACCAGCTTCGTTTGGGAATGAATATAGAGCTTATAAAGTCGTTAATAAAAATGGCGAAGCTCAGTTTTTAAGCATTCTCTTTAATGGTGAAAATACAAAGTACGTCTGGGCACCAGATATTGTTTCACCAGAAAATATAGTGAGCGGGAGTGCAATTCCGTCAGATATTACAACCTTTATCGGAGAACTCCCTGCTGATTTTGAGGATGCATCAAGGAAACAGCTTTCTCCTGAGCGCTTCCCTGCCGCTGCTGCAAAGAATTTTTATATTGATATAGATCAGCCAGACTTTGGCCTTAAAAATGCTCCAGCAGATGCTCCGATTATCGTCTCATCTAATCCAGCAGAGGCCTATCAAATTCTATCGGGGAAATTGTCTGCTTCTGGCTACAGCACAAAAGCTATTTCGGCAGGCTATGGCGGTGGACTTTTATACGAAATTACAAAACCAGGCAAGCCTAAGCCTTTCTACGTCACAATTATAGGCACAAATAAAGGAGATGGCTCCATTGTTGCGCTTTGGCTCAGTATGCCACAATAAAGCTTCTGTGTTTGGGGCTAAAAGACTTGGTTTTGTTACTGTTCAACACACCAGTGCCTTTCATTTGATCCCATAAATCTGCGTAAGGCTGTAGTGTGGTGATTCAATCTAACGTGAAAGGCGACAACGATTTACGGTGTCTGATTGCGTCTCGCATTGCTGAATCTCCTCAGCAGCGGGTTACGTTTGCAACCTTCATGGAATGGGCATTGTACGAGCCAGCGCTAGGCTACTATACAGCCCAGCGTCAAAAAATTGGGGCGGGGGGAGATTTTGTGACCTCCCCTCATTTGGGTGCGGATTTTGGTGAACTGCTGGCAGAGCAGTTTTTAGATCTGTGGATTTCTTTAGAACGCCCTAGTGCTTTCCAGGTTGTTGAAATGGGCGCGGGTCAGGGACTGATTGCCGCTGATGTGCTGGGCTATTTGTGCGATCGCAGCGCACTAAATACCAACTCTCTCCAATTCCATAGCCCAGACTACGCCGCTTTCTGGGACGCTTTAGAATACATCATCATCGAGAAAGCGTCTGTTTTAATTGCCGAGCAGCAGCATAAACTCAAACCCTTCGCAGCAGACCACAAGATCACCTGGAAAACTTGGGAAGACATCCCTAATCAGAGCATCACGGGCTGCTTTTTTTCTAACGAACTCGTGGATGCATTCCCAGTGCATCGTATTGAACTTCAGGCGGGGCAGATGCAAGAGGTTTTTGTGGCAATAGCCGCACCCTCAACGTCTGCCACCCCTGTTTCAGATCCAATCCAATTTACAGAAGTGGTTGCCGAGCCTTCTACACCAGCACTTCAGCAATACCTAGAAAGTCTAAACTTGGACTTAGCTTCCTATCCTGATGGCTACCGCAGTGAAATCAACTTAGCCGCCTTAGATTGGCTCACCACAGTTTCTCAAAAGCTTTCCCACGGCTACGTTTTAACCATCGACTATGGCTACACCGCCGCCCAATACTACAGCCTCCAACGCCATCAAGGCACACTCCAGTGCTACTACCAACAGGCACACCACGAAGACCCTTATTGGGCAGTGGGGCAGCAAGATATCACCGCCCACGTTAATTTCACGGTGCTAGAGCAGCAGGGCAAAACCCTGGGGCTTCATCATATTTCCTCTGTGCAGCAGGGGCTATTTTTGATGGCACTGGGACTGGGCGATCGCCTCACCCTCAACGCAGCTTCCGCCGTTAACTTTATGGAAATCCTGCGCCGACGAGAAGCACTCCATGCACTCATCAATCCGTTAGGCTTAGGAGGCTTTGGCGTTTTACTTCAGGGCACAGCCAAAACCCCTAGCCTGGAACAATATCCATTGAGAGGCATGGGCACCTTGACTACTCAAAATTTAAGCTGCTTCTAGCCACTCAGAATCTGTCGATAAATCTTGCCAAGCCTCAGTCACAATTTCGCTCAGCCATTGGCGCGTCATTTGGTCTAACTCAGGGTCATCCGCTAAAACAAGGCGGGTCAAATCATCCAAAGACTGCCCTTCGGCATGGGCACCGCTAACCAACCCTGCGATTGTCGCGGCAATCAGCTCTTCGGTAATTGGTTTTTGGCTACCGCTGCGGGTCTGCAAAGCGCTAGGATGATCCATTATTCCCCCCGTGATGTAAAAATTCTGCGTCATTTCTATTGCAACTGCACTCGGCAGTTTAACCTATTTTTAACGCTTCCCCTCCGGCGCGATCAAAATGCAAGAAATTTTTTACACTGAAGTCCCCACACCGGATACCCATCGCGTCAAAGCTTGGCTCCAGAAAAACTTTCAGCCAGCGCTGGGTTCAAAAGTTATCACGGCAGAAGGCTGCTGTGTAGAGCATTTGCCAGAAGCAGAATGGTCTATCTTTGTTTGGTCTGTACAGCGTACCACCTACCTCAAGGTATTTCGGTGGAGCAAGTCATCTCCCCGTCACGAGTCAAAGTTTCTTAAACAGCTTCAGCAAGATTTAGCCCAAGCGTTCCCAATCCAGTATCCAGCACCGCCTCAAATCGATCTCACCCAAACCTCCATCTTTGAAGGCTTAGCTCAGCAGTACCCCCTAACCGTTAAATATTTTCAGCAAATGCCCAAAGGCGAAGCTGACCTCACGCGCGTGTACTGGTGGGAGCAGCGCTGGCGCGATAACGTACACTCTCCGAAGCAGCCGCGTCAGGTAATTTTTCAAGGCGACGCAGCCAATGCCGATGACCTGCCCACCTATGATCTGATTTATCTGGGGGGTGCCCTTGGGGTTATCCATGCGGCAGTGATGGCGCAGTTGGGCTATCGCGTACTGCTCATAGAGCGGCTCCCCTTTGGAAGAATGCATCGAGAATGGAATATCTCGCGAGCAGAGTTTCAAAATTTAATT
>JANNDV010000224.1:0-9429 GCA_031387975.1 Acaryochloridaceae cyanobacterium OTE_75_metabat_521
GAGCAGATTTTTTGAGCAATCCAGATCACCGTCTGGTCATACATTTCACTCCCAAACATTGCTCTTGGCTCAATCAGATTGAGATTTGGTTTAGTATTTTGGTGCGTAAGCTATTGCGTCGTTCGAGCTTCACCAGTAAGTCACAGCTCAAAAACCGGATTCTGGAGTTTGTCGAATACTTCAACTGCACAATGGCAAAGCCTTTTAAGTGTTTCTATGATGGATTGCATTGTACCTAACGAGGTGAGAGCCTCAGGTTAGAAATACATCCACCTCTCTGATTCAAAGTCAAGGAGACCCATCATGAAGAAAGCTTTTAAAGAAATCTCTTACGTTGGGAAAGAAGTCTTTATTGGAATCGATGTACACAAGAAATCGTATACGGTTGTTGCGAGAGTCGGGGGAGAAGTAGTAAAGAAATGGACAACCACAGCTTCTCCCCAGGCTTTAGCCCAACAACTCCTCAAATATTTTGCTGGCGCGACCATCTACTCTGCCTATGAAGCTGGGTTTTCGGCATTCGTCTTACATCGGGAGCTTGAGAAGAATGGCATCCAGAATAAAGTCGTGAATGCGGCTGGGATTGAAGTTGCCTCTAATAACCGAGTTAAGACGGATAAACGAGACGCGCTTAAGTTAGCTACGCTGCTGGAAGCAAAGCGATTAAAGGGAATTCGTATTCCCAGTGAAGAAGAGGAGGCACATCGGATCTTAAGTCGAACCCGAAAGCAGCTCGTAGAAGACCGAACATCAGTCAAGAACAAAATCAGAATGAAGTTTCATCAGTTTGGGGTAATTGCTGCTGATGAAAATCACACTATGACTCATGCCCTCGTCGATGAACTTCTAAAAAATGCACTATCGAATGAACTGAGGATAGCGATTAACGCTTACCGGATGATCTGGAAGAGTCTGGATGGAGAAATCAAGAAGATTGAAGATGAGCTGAAAGTTCAAGCCAAAGATGATACAAACGAAAAGACCTACCAGTCCGTTCCTGGCGTTGGGCCGCAATCTGCTCGGGTTTTATCGAATGAACTCGGAAATATGTCTCAGTTCAAGAATGAGCGGGAGTTGTTTTCTTATACAGGGCTGACTCCGAGTGAGTATTCCAGCGGGGAGAATGTCGCCAAAGGACACATAACGCATCAAGGAAATAAACATGTTCGAGGCATACTGATTGAAATGGCATGGCGGGCGATCGAGAAAGACCCTGCCTTAGAAGAGTTTTTTAATAGTCTATTTCCAAGGACGGGAAAAAGGAAGGCCATTGTTGCCGTTGCACGAAAATTGATTGGACGAATCCGTGCAGCCTTTCGTAAAGGAGAGGAATACCAATCGGGGTATCCATGTTCTATTCCTGAGGTAGCTTAATTGCTGCTCAAGAAGTTGAATCATTAAAAAGAAAGAGAAAATATTGACCAGACATCATCGACTGTTTCCACTACTGTGACCCCGATAATTGTCCTGTAAGCATTTTTACTGACTACGATTAAGTGTTTAGGGCACAGAGCTTTCAATAACGAATTAGAAATCTGTAGCATAGTTACGACTATGACTTACGAATGACTGGATGTTGAGAAAGTCTTTTCAAGAAGTTTTTCTTTCGAGCTATAAAAAAGGAGTTGATAAATCTAAAAGTTTTAATCTCAGACAAGATGACTCTATGTATTGATTGAATTCATCCTTTTTTCCTTACTTAGGAATTAGGATTAATTCTTATTGGAAATGAAAGAAGTATTTACACATTTTGCTTGACAATCCACATGACTGGACTTATAAGGGCAAGCCTTTGACCGCTTAGATAGTAAGCCTACTTACGCCAAGCTATACTAGATTGACAAAAAAATGGGTTTAGTCTTTTAATGGGAAGAATACGACTATTCAGAGTCGTCAGAAGATTCGAGCAATGCTTTCCAATTATCTGGAGGGTCGCCTGCAAAAAGTAATTTACGAAACACTGCATATGGGTCAGTTTTTGAACCCTCTTTGCGTAAAGTGTTCTGATCGCTCACCCAGACATAGATGATTATTTTTTCATCGCTACCATAACGAAAGAATAGGCGAAATCGCCCCAAAAATTTAGCTCTGCGCCAGTGACGATACGAATTCCCTAGTGTATTCCCCAGTGCATATTCTTTTGCGCCTGGATTTGTCGGAATCTCGTTTTCAACCAATTCTAAAATTCGCTTCAGTAACTTAGTCTTAGGGTGATGTTGAAAGGTCTCTGTCTGTTCTTCTTTAAGTCGTTGAACTTCTTTGATTAGGGAATCAAGCGAAACCTGAAAAGCTGAGTAGTAAAACAGCTTCCATCCATTACGTTCTGCGTAAAACGGCATTCTCAGAAACTAATCTCATCAGGGAATACTTCTTCATCGGAAACTTCAACACCTTGCGTGAGCGCAGACATATTCTGTAATAACTCGTCCGAAAGTGGAATGATGTGATCAGGGTTCTTCAATATATCCTGTTCAATAAAGCTTAAGAAAGCCGTCACAACAGGATCCTCGTCCTCATCGTCAGACGCAACATTATCGAGTAAGGAAATCAGCATCTGTCCAGGCGCAATTACAGAAGCTTGTACTTTTGCTTTCTGTTGAAATTCAGGGTGTTGCTTAAATAAATCCTTATCCAATCTGATTGCTTCTGAACGCCCTGTAGTCGTTATGCTTCCATTATATTTAGGCATTGTATATGAATCATGTATTTAACACGTATCATCGCACGTATCTAATGAATTGGCAACCTCGCCGTTACGCGATCGCCCAAGCTAAAGCACCCGCGCTAACTACAGCACAGGCAAAACTTAAGCATTCCGGCAACATTCCCACAGTCGGGAACAGCCCCAACTCTAAATCACCCCTGCCACCCACTCAGCAACCCACTCAGGCAAAACGATCGCCATACACCCCAGCAGCTTCGCCATCACAACCCTATCGGTCGCCGCCAAAATCCTCGCCCAAGCCTCGCCACCGTACCCCAGCGCAGTCGCCGCCACAGATTCAGCCACCCCCTGCGGGTCATCCTCAAACGCTGTAACAAGCTCACTGAGCCAGTCCTGAGCAATCCACCTCTCATCCTCACTCAGGTTTTTCAGTGCAGAATCCAAATTATTACTGGCTCTATAAGAAGACTTTAAAAGACTGGTAATAATTTGCCTCCAGACCCGCCAACCGCCTAATCCACTAAAGAATTTGCTGATCCACCCCTGGGACACATCAGCAAGAGACGCGATCGCATCCTGCGTAATCTTGCCCCCGCTTTTCAAAAGCTTTGTGATCGCCTTCCCAATCTCCCCCCTCGTAATATCAGCCTGTGAAGCTGCATCAATGGATAGCTCAGCGGCGGTCATGGCCTGGGCAGTAAAGGGTAGCTCAAGGTCAGTGAGCCAGTAGTGAAAGATGTTGCCATTGCGTCTGAGTGCCCTGTCTCGACCCATCTCCTGAAACAGTTCAGCGTCACAGACGTTTTGGTAGTAGACATCAAAGCTGGTTTCGGTACCCACGTCCTGGACTAGAATTTCATACTCAATCCGTACTGCTCCAATGTTAGGCATCGGCAGACCCACATGGACAAAAACATCATTTGCCATGAATGAGTTCTCACCGCGACTGTCCCGAAAGTGAACACCTTGAGCCGCCGTAGCATGGGCTTTACCGAGATGGTCAAACACTACAGGGTTACAGCCCTCATGCTGAGACACTACCCCTGCGATCGCAGCCTTAATCCGCACATCTGTACTGTCCTTCCGATTCTTCCCCGCTAAGCCAAAGTCCGGCACCTGCACATGATGAACAGTAGCGCCCTGGTTATGGAGAGCTTCACACACGAGAATGTTCTCAACCGGAATGCCTGTGCGAAAGCTGATAGATTCAGCGGTCGCGGTCGCATCGAGGAAGATATTGGCGCGACCTTCATGAATGATGCGGCGGTGCTGTTGCTTAAGCTGATGAATGAACAGCTTGCCATACTGAAGGTTAATGGTTCCGGTGAGTATGCCTAAGATGATTTCTAGAAAGGGCGCAATCCAACAGACAAAGGTATTGGCAAGGGCTTGAGCCTGTTCCTTGCGGTCTATGTTTTGCACCTGACGACTGACGGCTTTGAGTGATTCGCGCTCACTCTCAAGCTGTCTCAGGTCAGCCTCAAGGGATTTGAGTTCAGCGGCTAATCCTTTGAACTGAAGTGTCATATCCTCAATCTGCTGCTTCACGACACGCTCATCCACACCACCAAACAGAATGCCAGTCGAGCGTACCGTTAGGTCAGACTTTAATGACTTAATCTGAGTTTCCAGCGCATCTAGTTTTATGGCACGTCGCCCAACGGTGGCCTTGAGATTATTGATTTGCCGAGTGATTTCAGTGGTATCAATCCGGTCAATGGCACCAAATAAATCAGCGAGACTGGGCGCTGTCGCGGCTCGGATGCGCTCAATCTCATCTAAACTCAGGTTGAACTTACACCATTGCAGCCGCTCTAGGATTTCAGCTTTACTGAATCCATAGTGCGGTTGCTTCCCTGTCATTAACCCCCGCAGCTCCCGCCTCACGCCTGCAAGCCTCTGGTGTAGCTCCGGCTCCCCTTGCTCTAGCGTTGCCCATGCTCCATCGAAGTCAGCGAGTGTCACAGTCAGGGTATCGGACACTGCAATGGTTTGAGCCGCCTCATCCCAGATATTGATAGTCTTTTCACTCTCCCAATTGCGCGGGTACTGGTCAGGTGACATGCGAATCCGCTGAGGTTTGAGCGATTCAGCTCGTAGCGCCCGAAACCCGCTCCCTGGTAGATGCTCAGCGGTTGGATCGCCACAAGTGCCGAAGTAAGGGCAGCTCTGACAGATGGGGTTAGCCGTCGCCGTCTCGGTCGCCCACGTCAGCCCCTTTTGTTGGGCAGTGGCAAACTCGTTCGCTTTGTGACAGTTTCCTGGTAAGCGCTCTACGTTCACACCATGCTCAGGCTTAGGGTTGATGATGTAGTTCTTGCCTAGAGCGGTTTGATGGGTTTTGTCGATCGCCATCCC
The DNA here is from genome assembly GCA_031387975.1 of Acaryochloridaceae cyanobacterium OTE_75_metabat_521. Lineage (GTDB taxonomy): Bacteria > Cyanobacteriota > Cyanobacteriia > Thermosynechococcales > Thermosynechococcaceae > JAAURS01. Next base: position 5,024 of record JANNDV010000224.1, read on the forward strand.
GTTATGACGATTGGGCACGTCTGCAAAATTTGCTTCAACCGATGCGGTTTTTGGATTTCTGTGATCAGCACCCAAGTAGATGAGGGTTGGCTCAATGGTTTGTCCATCTAGTTCAAAGGCAAAATCTTCAGGGCGTAGCTGTCCGGCGCGTTGGGTTTTGCCTGAACCAGTGGGGGATGTGTCGAGGATATGGTAGTTGTTGTCGATCGCCTCTCGATAAAGTTCAGCTTCTGACCCTGGTGTGTACCAAAGCTTAGAGGCTGTGCCCGTCTGACGGTGTTCAGGGATGCGCCCTGGTGCGTAAGTGCGTAAGTCTTGCTCAATGGCGATGCGCTCCACTTTGATCCGTGTGCGGGTCTTTTTGCGCTTCTTGCCAGCACCAAAGTAGCGAAAGACTTTGCTCAGAAAGTTCTCGTCGGCGTGGGCTTCAGCCTGGGCATCGTCATTCTTGAACTGTTCTTCTAGCCACACGAGATAGGCGCGATCGCTTAGGTCAATGCGCTCGGCTATTTCAGGCAATGGCTCAGGTAGGGCGATCTGGTTAAACTCAGCCAAAGACAAAAACCGGATCTGATTGAGATCATCCAGTTCGTCAATATCAGAGTGAAGCTGCTTGTCTGTTTGCCCCCACCATGCGATCTGGACGGTATAGCCCCATTCCAGTAAGAGTCTGAAGGTTGCTCGGTACTGACGTAAGACAGATCGGTTTTGCGTTGCACCAGCATCAGGGTAAAACTCGATGGTTTTGATCCCTAGCTGCTCCAGCGATTGCCTGAAGGTTTCGGGTGATGCCGCGAACTGCCCTCCCGCTGCCCCAATGGTCACGAGTCCAAGTTTCTGGGACAAGACGAACGGCTTTGCGCCTGTGCCTTCGACTAGGGCGATAGCTTCGCACCCAGAGTCCGCCTCCCGTCCGACTTGCTCAGGCCGATGCACGACAAGCGGCAGCTCACCATTGGATAAGTGAGGCGTTGGCCCATTACTGCGCTTCTTGGTTTTACCCGTCAACCAGTAATAGCGTCCACCGTCTGAACCCCTGGCTCGAACCTGAAACCCAACAATCAACCCGTCTACATCACGGATTGGACAGAGATACCCTGGTCTGGGCGTAATTAAGGATCGCCCATCCAAGCTAAGCCCTGGCAGCGCGTGTGATAGCTCTTGCGCTAGCGGTTGCCATTGCTCAACGGAGCGGATGCCCCATGCTTTGATTTGCTCATCTGTGATGCCGCGACGATGGAGGTCGGCTCTGTCGGCTGGGTGCAGGAAGAGCTGATTGAGGAGCTGGTTGTAAAGGCGATCGCGCTCCTGAGCTGGGAGAGCGTCTGCATGGCGTTGGGCTTCGGCGGTGGCTCTTTGCTGGCGTAATTGCTGTTGTTCTTGCCAGAAGTGCGATCGATCGGCTGGGGTTTGCTGTCCGTCATCGCTGCGGTACTTGGCCCACAGGCCGTCTTTGGTTTGTCCTAGATAGTGGAACCCTGGCAAGACTCCAGACGAGTCCATGCAAAGGTTTAGGGCTTCGGCAGTTTGACGGCATCTGCCTTTGATATCAGCGCAGATAAGGCAAGGATTGTTCTGGCGTGTGGGTGTGAAGCTACGTGTGGAGGTCATAAGCGACCACCATGATGGAGTGAGTACATGAGTAATGAGTCCCTATCGTTTTGTGAAGCGAGATAGGGAGCCTGTGATCAAAATTCCCATGAGGCATCTTGACCAGTATGTTTCTTGGTGTAAGATAGACATACGGCTCCTAGTGGAGGCCAAAACCCTAATGCCCGTATCAAAAGCATCAAGTTCAAGCCACCTGAGATATTGGAATTGCTTGGACGCTTAAAGCCCTACTGATTGGACCCAGTGGGGTTTTTTGCGTTTACTGGTTTACATCGTTCTCACCTCCTTAGAATGGGGACAAAGCTTTTAAGGGACATCTAGAGTAAACCATCTCATGATTAGAGTTTGGGCAAAGTTTCCCAATCTGGTTTGATCTAGTAAAGGCTGGAAATGCCCATTTGGTCAACTGTTTAAAGTAGACTCAACGATTGATCGTTGTCTATATTGACTTATTGAGCTTCAAGCGCAGTTTCTGGAAATATCGGCCTGTAAAAAGAAATCACTAATACGTCCTCCACGAACTCGCCATTCACGCAGAGCAACAAGCTTCTTGAATTCGGTATCAGTTGCTGAAGGACAGAACTTCGGCACCTTGAGACAGAACTTCGGCACCCTATTAAAAACGGCATCTGGCAGGAGAGAAAATTGGCAGGTAATAGGGGATTAAAAACGGCTCTCTCTAATGAACGGATATTTCCCTGAACCATAGATAACATGGTTGTAAAAACAGGGGCTACGAATACGAGAAAAAAATATCTCCTTCATGAATCAACGTCCTCCTTTTGAGCAGTAATTTGGCTGGTGAGCTTGCGCATAGATTCGCCCTTGAGAGAGAGTCTCAGGGAATCATGAACGATGCGGTCTAGAATAGCGTCCGCCAAAGTGGGGTCTTGAATCTGTGGATGCCATTGAGTCACCGGAACCTGTGTGACAAAAATGCAAGAGGTCTTTCTGAAACGGTCGTCGAGGGGATCTAAAATCTCCCTAGCTTCGACAATGGACAAAGGGTCACGGAGCCATTCATCCAACACCAAAAGCGAATAAAGGGCTAACTGTTTACGCAGCTTCTGAAAAGAGCCATCTGCCCTAGCCAACCTCAACTCCATCAGCAAGTCAGCGGTTTTGATATAGCGAACCGAATGGCCTTGCTTACAGAGATGGTCAGCCAGTACACAAGCAAGAAAGGACTTGCCGACCCCTGTCGGGCCAAGCAAAATCAGACTTAATCGGTTTTGTACCCATTGCCCTTGAGCCAGTTCCAGAAACTGCACCTTACGCAGCCCCCTGGGAACCTCAAAATCGACCAAGTCAAGGGAAGCATGAATCGGCAAATGGGCTTGAGAGAGTCGCCGTTGGAGTCGTTGATTCTGACGGCGCAGATATTCGCGCTCCACCAGCAACCCCAAGCGTTCATCGAAGGATAGATCGTGAAAGGTCGTCAGGGACTGCTGCTCTTGCCAAGCATCGAGTAGCCCCAAGAGCTTCAGGTCTTTGAGTTGTTCAATCGTTTGGTTCATAAAGATTCCATCCCTGCGTCTTCGTCTGTATTTGGGGTGTTCAGTTGTAATAAACCTGTCCTCGGACATTTTCATGAGCGATGGGGATCACATGAGGTGTTTCCTCTGGCAGCAGTACCGATTCAAGATTTGACTTGAGGATGGAACGGATGCGGCGCTGTCCCACAATGCCAAATGCATTGGCTTTACGACAGGCTGCCTCTAGGCGATCGCTGCCATAGGTGGTATTGAGATACTGAATCCCTCGGATGGAGCGGAATGCCTGTTCCTCATACTCACGCTTGTCGAAGATAGCCTGGACTTGAGCCGTGGTGTACGGACCAATCTGCTTAGCCCAGGTCAGAAACTTCTCTTTGGATTGGGTTTTGTAAGCCCAATGCGCTGGGGGCATATGTTCTGCTGTTGTGGAAAAAGAATGGCGCACACGGGACCGCTCGTGAGTGGCGATTCGTTGCGCATCATGGAAGACTTCGATGAGCGATTCCGTGATCTTCACCATGACGCTTTGACGCGCGAACCGACAGGGGACAGAGTAATAGTGGCGTTCTACCTCGATGTGATAGTCCAAGCTCACTTTGGCTTGCTTCCATGTCCCAAAGCTAAAGGGCTGGGAAGGCAAAGCTTTCAGGTACGGCTGGTCTACCTGCTCAAACAGAGTCCGTCGCGACATCCCGTACTCTTGCATCATCCGCTGATTGAGCCGTTCTAGCTGCACTCGAATCGCCGCGTTGAGCGCAGTAAAACTGGTAAAGGTTTCATGGCGCAAAGGAGCCAGCACCTGACGCTCCACTTGCTGCACCGCATTTTCAACCTTGGCCTTATCCCGTGGTTCTCTGGGTCGTGCGGGCACTACTGCAACGCCATAATGCTCTGCAAAGTCTTGATAACTGCGGTTGACGCCTGGCTCATACCGACAGGGATCTGTGATTCCTGACTTCAGGTTGTCCGGCACGATGCATAACGGGGTGCCGCCGAAAAAGACCAACGCTCTTTGATGGGAGCCAATCCAATGGGGTAGGGTTTGAGCGGGAGTGGCTTCGGCAAAGGTGTAATTGCTCGCGCTCAGACAGGCGACAAAGATTTGGGCTGCGATAGTTTCCCCACTCACCGGATCTATGACGGCAACCGTTGGGCCGCAATAGTCTACAAACATTTTGTCCCCGCCTTTGTAGGCTTGCCGCATCGATAGCTTATGCTGTCCGCCCCACAGTCGATACCGTCGGCAGAATCCCCGATAGCTGCATTGCCATGAACCACGCTCTTTCCCTTCGAGCCACA
>JANNDV010000251.1:0-6702 GCA_031387975.1 Acaryochloridaceae cyanobacterium OTE_75_metabat_521
GGTGGCGTTAGTGGCTTGCATGCACAAGCTATTAACCATTCTCAATGCCATGATTAAGAAGGGCACAGACTGGCAACCACCCCAGCTTTGTGATCCGCAATTGACATGATTTGCTTGACTTTCAAGATAATCGCTTCTCCCAAGGCGGGAGAAGGGGTTAGGGGATGAGGGAGTGTAAGGCGTATCGACTCTAAACAATTCTGGATCTTATTAAATCCACGATCCTAAGAGGTTGCATGGAGTGCGGCGATCGCCTCCTCACACCACGCAATCCAGTTGATTTCATGACTGATACCCTGCCGGAGGGTTAAATACTGACATTTTGCCGCGTAGGGCAGTACCTCTGGTTGAGGAAAATACTGCTGCGCAATCTGCTGATATTCCTGAAGCTGGTGCTGGTGAGCTTCCTGCACACGCTGAATCTCAGTCAGCATTGCAGCGGGTTCAATAAGCTGTCCTGCAAATAGCTTGACCAAAATCTCTTCTTTATGTTTGCTGGGCTTACTGGGCTGCACCATCCACTCCATCATGCTGGAGCGACCGAGCAGCGTGAGTGCAAACAGCTTCTTGTTGGGTCGATCTTCTTGCTGGATGGCTTGGCTTTTAACCCATCCCTTGGCTTCGAGCTGAGCCAATTCTCGGTAGATTTGTTGGTGGGTCGCTGTCCAGAAGTAGCCCACGGATGCCTCAAAATATTTCGCTAAGTCATAGCCGCTAGACTCCTGATCGCTCAGCACCGCTAGGATGGCATAGGCCAAACTCATTCTTATTTCCTCACAAAAGACCCTGCTTGACATATACAACTTTTTGCATATACTAATCAATATGCAGTTAGTTGCATATAAAACTTGTTGAACTATAAAAGGATGTCCTATGGTGCTGACCACTCAAAGTTCAAAACAGCAGTCTGCTCCATCCTCCTGGGAGAAAGCTTTTACCCAACCCCTTCAAGATTTTCCGCTAACGCCTCTAGAGCCTATTGCGGGACAAGTGCCCCTAGGACTGCGCGGAAGTCTTTACCGAAATGGCCCTGTGCTGTTTGAGCGCGGCGGGGAGCGGATTGCCCACTGGTTTGATGGGGATGGTGCCGTCTTGGGTGTCCATTTTGGCGGCGGAGCTGCGACGGGGGTTTATCGCACCGTACAGACCGCAGGCTATTTAGCGGAAGCAGAGGCGGGTCAGTTCCAGCAGTCTGGATACGGTCGTCGTGCGTCGGAATCCTTTTGGAAATCAGGCTCGAATGAACCCAAAAATGCCGCCAATACATCGGTGCTGGTGCTTGAAAATCGGCTGCTGGCGCTGTGGGAAGGCGGTCATCCCCACGCACTGGATTTACAGACTTTGGAAACCATCGGTCTAGATAACTTGGAGAGCCTTGCAAAAGGAGAAACCTTTTCTGCCCATCCCAAGATCGATCCACAAACGGGGGAAATTTATAACTTTGGCATTACGTTTGGAAGGCAGACGCATCTGCACCTTTATCGCTGCGATCGCACCGGTAAAATGCTGCGCCGCAGTAAAATCTCGCTCAAGAGCATTCCGCTGATCCACGACTTTGTGCTGGCGGGGTCTTACCTCATTTTTTGCGTTTCTCCAGTGTCGCTGAATCCGCTGCCGCTTCTTCTACACTGGAAATCCTACAGCGAAGCGATGCGCTGGAAGCCAGCGCTTGGCACTCAGGTTTTGGTCATTGACCGGAACACGTTGGAACTCGTCAATCAATCGGAAGCTGACCCTTGGTTTCAGTGGCATTTTGGGAATGGTTTTGTAGATCGCGACGGACAGGTTGTGGTTGATGTGGTGCGCTATGCCGATTTCAAAACCAATCAGTTTTTGCAGGAAGTGCCCTCTGGCAATTCTCACACAGATGCTCCTAGCCAACTTTGGCAACTGCGACTCGACCCTCACACAGCGAAGATTTCTAGCTCGGAATGCTTAAGCGATCGCACCTGTGAGTTCCCCACCGTTGCGCCTGCACTGGTCGGTCAGTCCTCCCGCTATACCTACCTCAATACGCGATCGGAGCGGGGCAAAGGGACAGATTTATTTGATGCGATCGCCGCTTTTGACCACGAGCGCGGTGAAATGACCGTTGCAGATGTAGGGGAGCATTGCTATGCCAGTGAGCCTATTTTTGCGCCTAATGCTGAGAACCCTGAACAGGGCTGGATTTTGAGCGTGGTGTATATGGGCGATCACCACACCAGCGAAGTCTGGATTTTTGAAAGCCATGCCTTAGATAACGGCCCCATTTGTCGCCTCGCCTTGCCCCTGCCCGTAGCCCTTAGCTTTCATGGAACATGGAAAGCAGCCTAAGAGGTTGTCTGAAAAGGGGCAAACTGTGTTGCACTCAGCCCCCTAAATCCCCCAAATTGGGGGATTTAGAGATATCAAAGTCCCCCAATTTGGGGGATTTAGGGAGCGAATGCAGAGTGCTTGATACTTCTCAGACATCCTCTAAGCTTGAGACGATAGGAAATTCTCATTTTCAAAATCTTACTGATGATGCGCTTATGTATTCAATCAGCAGGATTTTTTTGCACAATCAAAAACCTTAAAATTTGTCTAATAGATGCCTAAACAGTGGCGCAAATCCAGCGTATGCTAAGAACTAATGCACCTAAAATGGCCTCACCATTAGGTCTATGGCATGGTAGATCTTCAATATTCGATCCATCAACCGAACGCTTTCATTAACCACCATCGGGGCGATCTTTTGCCTGATTGGAGCGTTTCTGTGAAATCCGTTATGGTGATTTTGCAGCCTTGTTCCGTGGCGCTCGACGAGATTACCCCCGTTACAGAACAGCAAAAAAAGCAGCTTCGTCGTCGATTTTTGTACTGGGCAAAGCAGCTCATTGCGGCTTTACATCAAGAAGGCTATGCCGCAGATAGCTTCGATCCACAGACAGGTTTACCCTATTATTCTCATCCAGGTTCTAAAACATTAGATGATGTTGCCGTTGTTCAGTCTGTTTTAGGCTATCCGCTGGTGCCGAGTGGGGAATGCCGTCTTGTAGAGCACCCGATCTGGGGCTGTGGTGTATTTCCATCCATTGTGGTGTCCTCTGCCCCACCCTCCGTTTTGGCAAACATTACCCATCGGCTCTGGCACGCAGTTAAACGCCCCGGAAGGCTTAAACCGCCTGACCTAGCATTTGCAGACGGTAGAGGTTCGCGTATACCCCATTAAGTTCCATTAGCGCCTCATGAGAGCCAGACTCTACCAGTTCGCCGTGGCGCAGTACCAATACCCGATCTACGTTGCGAATAGTCGAAAGACGGTGGGCAATAATAATGGCGGTACGGTTCACCAACAGGCGCTCTAAAGCCTCTTGGATCAGCACTTCTGTACCAACATCTAAATTAGCTGTGGCTTCATCTAGCACCAAAATGCGGGGGTTTCGGACGGCAGCACGGGCAAAGGCGAGGAGCTGTTTTTGACCTGCGGAGAGATTAGTACCCCGCTCTCGGAGCAATGTGTCGTAGCCATCGGGGAGTTCTTCAATAAAGTCCGCCACGTTCATTTGGGCGGCAGCGGTTTTGATTTGTGCAAGTGTGTAGGTTTCGCCCAAGGCAATATTGCTTTTGACATCCCCTGCAAACAAAAAGCCATCCTGCAAAATAACGCCCACGTAGCGTCGTAATTCATTTTGGGCAATGTCTTTGACATCCACGCCATCAACGGTGATGCTGCCCTGATTGGTTTCATAAAGGCGGCACAGCAGCCGAATAATAGAGCTTTTGCCTGCGCCCGTTGGCCCGACGATCGCCACTTTTTCTCCTGGCGCAATCGTGAAATTTAACCCCTTGAGAACATAGTCATTGTCTTTATAGGCCAGCGAAACATTCTTAAACGCGACTTCGCCTAGGGCACGGGCATCGTCTGCTTTAGGGAGAGATCGCGGCGTAACGGCATCTCGGATATCAACGGGCTGGCTGAGCAGGTCGTTGATGCGCTCAACGGCAGTAAAGCCGGACTGGATGGAGGTGAATTTTTCGGCCAACTGCTGAAGTGGGTTGAACAGCCGCTGGGCAAACAAAATAAAGGTAGAAAGAGTGCCAAAGGTGAGGGTTTCGCTGAGGATGCGGGTGCCGCCTAACCAGAGGACTCCGGCGATCGCAATGAGGCCAATCCATTCCAGGGTTGCGGAGACGGCAGAATCAAAGAAAATAGTGCGGTCTACCTGTTTAACGTAGCGCTCGTTGTTGTCTCGAAAAAGCTGACTGTTAAACTGTTCGCGCCGGAAGAGCTGCACCACGCTAATGCCCGACAGATTTTCTTGCAGCATGGAGTTGAGTCCAGACAGCTCATCGCGGGCTTTGTAGTTGGCCTTGCGGTACTCGTACTGAAAATACCAAATCAGAACGCTTACGGGTATCAGCAGTAGCATCAGCAATAGCGCTAAATCTGCCTGGATGGTGAACATTGTCACCACAATCGCCAGAATTGAGAACAGATCGCTGACAATGCCGATCGCCCCCGTGGCAAATACGTCGCCTAATGCCTCTACGTCACTGGTCAGACGGGTAATAAGACGACCTACGGGTGTGCGGTCAAAGAACTGCGCCGCTAAAGACAAAACATGCCGAAACAGATCGTTGCGGATATCGGTGGTGATCTGCTGCCCTACTTTGGTGACAAGAAACCCCTGCCACGACTGTAGCCCAAACCGAAACAGCACCGTCAGCAGCAGCAGCCCACTCAGCATGGCTAACCCTGTGGGCAGGTCAACGGTTTTCAAAAAACCGAAGGTGCTTGGCTCGTTTTTAAGTAATGAAATGGTCTGCCCAATTAAAATTGGTTGGATGGCGCTGGAGATAGACAGCGGCACCAGTAAGATTGCCGAAATCAGAAGGGTGGGCGTGTAGGGCTTGGCATAGGGCACAATCCGTAGAAACAGTCGCCAATCGCTAAGGCGGGGCGATCGCCGCTGCTGCGGGGCATCAGGGGGGAAGGTTGCATCAGTCATGATGTGATCGTAGCCGAAGATCTGGCGACAGAGATAGGCTATACCTGTTTAAGTGCCGTAAATTTCTGTTTTTATGCCTCGCTCTCGCCCTAAGCTTCGCCTCTATCAAAAAATTGCGTTGGCGCTCAGCATTCTGTTGATGGCGGTCTATTACGTGCATGATCTAGAGCCAAGCTGGATTGAGGTGCGTACAGTCTCTCTCTCGTTACCCCATCTAGCACCTGAGTTTTCGGGCTACCGCATTGTGCAACTGTCCGATATCCACGCAGATCGATGGATGACATCTCAGCGTATTCAAAAAGTTGTGGGTCGGGTGAACGAGATGCACCCTGATTTAGTGGTTTTGACGGGCGATTTTGTGACGCGAAATGCTGAACAATTCGCACCCAGTCTTGCGGTTTTAAACGAATTGCATCCGGTCGATAAAACGCTGGCGGTGCTAGGCAATCACGATGCTTGGACGAATCCAGACTTGATTCAACAGACTTTAGAGACGGCTGGCGTACAGGTGCTGAACAACCGATCTGTCACCCTTGAGCGCCCTTCGGCACAGCTCCATATTGCGGGTGTGGATGATATTTGGGCAGAGCGCGATCGCCTTAACGAAGTTCTCGCAGCAATCCCCACCACAGGCGCTGCAATCCTCTTAGCCCACGAGCCAGATTTTGCCGATACCAGCGCAGCGACGGGACGGTTTGATCTACAACTCTCGGGACATTCCCACGGAGGACAGATCCATCTGCCTTTTATGAAGCGGGTGCTGCCACCCTTGGCCTATAAATATCCGCTCGGTCAATATCAGGTGGGTTCGATGATTCAGTATACAAATCGCGGGTTGGGCAGTTCTGGCATTCCGATTCGGTTTAACTGTCGGCCTGAAATTACAATTTTTACGCTTCAGAGTAAATCTCTTGCATAAGTAATCCAGGATGGTAGGGCATGGATTTTGTCCCTTCGATCCAGTTTGCCTAGCTAATTTATTGAAATTTCAGTGAGATGATTTATGGGTCTATTTGAGGCAATTAAGGCGAAAAACTTAAATAAAGTGAGAGATTTGATAAAACAAGTTGATGATTTAGACGAAGTTGATTTTGATTATGAGTCTACGCCGTTGATTTTTGCCATTGAGTACGGGAATGAAGCAATTATCTCTGAATTATTGAATGCTGGGGCATCATCATCTCAATGGGATATTACTGATACTCCACTGACCGCCGCTGTAAGACAACGCCAAGCAGGAATTGTAGATATATTAATTAAAGCTGGAGGAGATGTAAATAATGCTGTTGAGGATGGTATCACTCCATTAATGTGTGCTGCGTCATCTAATTGCTTAAAATGTGTCGAATTACTTGTAGAAGCAGGCGCACGCATTAATGATATTGATTCAGATGGAGAAACTGCATACGATAAAGCTCGTGGAGATGTAAGAACTTATCTCAAGAGCCTTTCCAAATAATGGCTAAAAGTTAGTGTCTTCTAATTTAAAAATCGCATCCTCAACTAAACTGATCGCCCAATCTTGAACATCGCATTAGTAATTGTAGGATGGTTTGACGTTAGGAAACCCATTGCCAGAACAATGTATCAAAACAAGCCACTTCACCCTTGCAATCATTCGCTCAGGCTTGAGCCTTCCATTTGTTGGTGCGATCATTACAATTTGTCAAAGGCTATCCTAACGTGAACGCAACCAAGCACTTAAATCCTCAGCACTCATAAAATCTAA
>JANNDV010000257.1:0-2948 GCA_031387975.1 Acaryochloridaceae cyanobacterium OTE_75_metabat_521
AATAGTCTACAAACATTTTGTCCCCGCCTTTGTAGGCTTGCCGCATCGATAGCTTATGCTGTCCGCCCCACAGTCGATACCGTCGGCAGAATCCCCGATAGCTGCATTGCCATGAACCACGCTCTTTCCCTTCGAGCCACAGTAAGGCCAGAGTGACGCCTTTCCGTTGCAGTTCGGCATGAACGGCAGGGAAGTCGATTTTGACATCCTTTTCTGAGCTTTTACGATGCCCCTTGCCCAAGATCTGTTGAGCATCGCTGTCACTGAGTAGGGCTAATTGTTCATAGCTCAAAGAGTGGGTTTTAGCTCGATTGAGATAGTCTTGCACCGTGGAGCGCGCAATGTCGCAGCTTCGGGCGATATCGCTCTGGTTGTAGCCCAGACTATGTAAGCGTAAAATTTCACGAAATTTCACCATTGGCAGTAAGTCTCCTTGTTGACGCTTCATGACTCTTTCCCTCGACTTCTCGTCCTAAATTGAACGAAGTTTAGAGGGTGCAGAAGAACCCGGATATTACCTGCCGAAATTTCTCAAAAATGACCCGCCGAAGTTGCTGTCTTTCAGGTGCCGAAGTTTGTGTCTTTCGAGTGCCGAGGTTGCTGTCTTTCAGGTGCCGAAGTTTGTGTCTTTAAGCAACTCATAGAATTCTCTGCTAGTGTCTGAATTCACTTTCATTCTATCCAACTTGTTACCACCCTTGATGAAGATGGGCTTAGTGGAATAAGCCCGAAGATCGAGCTTTGAACCATGGTGTACTTTGAGGCGATCGCGGCAAGATGTAATTATGTTATAACAATATGTATCAACTATTCTTTAAGTCATCATGCCTAAAAAAGTCTATAAAGCATCGTGGGCTAAGATTGGCAACTCATCTGGCTATCGACTGAGCGGTAGTTTTTTTAAGGAGAACCCTCAGTTTGCTGACGTGGGCGGTACCGTTCAGGTGATTGACTCAGATACCATTCTGATTCGTAGAGAGGTTCAAGAACAGACAAACCAGGACGAGGATGAATTGATGTTGAGTCTGTTTCTAGATTTTCTGACGCGGCAGGCATTGTCTGACGCTTCAGAGATTGAAGCCTATACAGAAGCGATGTCTACCGAAGACGATGAACTCATGGCAGGGGTTTTAATCGGTGGTCATTAATGGCTGGCGAATCTACTTTGTGAAGCGATTATTTGGGAAACAGCGTCGAGATTTACAGGCTGAGGTTCGTGAACTCAAGAAGACGCTAACACCGGATAAATACTTGAAGCATCCAACGGTTAAGCTTTACACCGCCATCATGACGGCGATTAAGGAGAAAATTCCGCTAGATCCCTACGCTTCTCATTTTGCTCTAACGGGTTCGCTCAAAAAGTATGGACGAGTCAAGAAGATGGGCTTACCGGAACGATATCGCCTATTTTTCCGTGTCCTCAAAACCCCAGAGCAAAATGCAATCTTCATCCTATGGCTGGGATATCCGCGAAAAGCGGGTGATAAGAACGATTGCTACGCGGCCTTTGGACGGATGGTAAACCGTGGAGACTTTCCAGAAAGCCTTGATGAACTGCTGTTAACCAGTGATGAAGACTGAAGGGAGAAGAGAAAAGTGCTGCGCAAGATTGTTGAGTTCCATCAAGATGAAGAGTCACACTGGGTTGCGGACCTAGATTGTGGTCATGCCCAACATACCCGCCATGATCCACCCTTTTTCCCGCGCCCTTGGGTTGTTACTGAAGATGGTCGGGTGAATCATCTTGGCACACCGCTTGATTGTGTGCGCTGCGATCGCCAAGAAATGCCAGAGGATTATGTCGCTTACCGCCAGACACCAACCTTTACATCCGAAACAACCCCGATAGGATTGCGGCAGCATCATTCAACCAAAAGCGGTGTATGGGGAGTCATCAACGTTCTAGAAGGACAGTTAAGATATCGTATCCATGAACCCTATCATTGCGAAGTCGTTCTTGATCAGCATACAAAAGGGATTATTCTTCCAGAAGTCAAACACGAGGTCGAACCTCAGAACAATGCAGAATTTTATGTTGAGTTTTGGCATCGCTTGGAAAAGCTGACGATTTAACCCCCACTAATCTTGTCTAACTTGAATTGAATGACCACCCTCCGTTTTCCCCCGCAGGCTACCGCATTAGCCAAAGCCCCCACCCTCCAGGACAAACTTTGGCAACGTCCGCAAGTCGAAGGCATCACCATCGACGGCCCCGACTCACGCGACTTAGATGACGCGATTTGGATTGAACCCACCACCACAGGCGCGATCTTGTCAGTGCATATCGCCGACGTCTCAGAACTCGTCACCATCGGCAGCATTCTAGATAAAGTAGCGATCGCCCGAACCACCACGCAATACTTCAAAAACGGCAACGCCCCAATGTTGCCAAAACCCCTCTCAGAAGATAAGCTGAGCCTTCTAGAATATCAAGACCGCCCTACCCTAACCGTCCAAATCACCCTAGATCGCAACGCCCAGATTCAGAAGACCGAAATCCTTGAAACATGGCTCAGAAGCAGCAAACGCTTTCACTACCAAGAAGCCGAAGCCGCCCAGAAAGACCCGCAACATCCCTTTCAAGCACTGCTTGAACTTGCCTACCTGTGGGCAGAACACCTGTATCGCAATCGCCTTAACACCGGAGCCATCGGCGCAACCCTCACAGCCCAGGGCAACTGGCTCACCGAAGAAGGAAGCCTGATCCAAGGCAAACGCCACAGTAGTCACCTACTCATCCGAGAATTCATGATCCTTGCCAACCGAGCCGTCGCACTGTGGTTAGCCGAGCAAGACATCCCAGCCCTGTATAGAACCCATTTGACATCTTACGGAACTTGAATTAAGGTGCTAAAGCCCCCTCTAATCCAGGCATAATGGCATATTCCAGCAGTTTCACCGATGAAGAATGGGAAATTTTTGAACCGCTGTTACTTCAGGCAATACCA
>JANNDV010000259.1:0-13590 GCA_031387975.1 Acaryochloridaceae cyanobacterium OTE_75_metabat_521
TTCTTTAGAGCAGCAGTTCAACGTATGCGCGTTCTCTGAACAAGTGAAGGGCTTGTCAAGAGAACAAGCTCAAGACTTTTTGGTTGATCTCTATCGCCAAATGATGATTAAAGAAACGATGTATAAAGGCTTTTTGATTCAGCAGCTTGGTATTTAGCCCCTAGGTACTGTGCTTAAGGGCTTTCCTGAACCGTTTTACTGGCTCCATACCTGTTCTAAAACCTGAATGGGCGCAATATCGGCAACCTTGCCCGTGGGCGATCGCATGACGGTAACGCGCTCATCCTTGGGCAAGACTAACGTTGGGTCTGTGGAGCCGAAGAGCGCAAACAGGTACGTGCCAATGGCAACGGCTAAATGCATCGCGTCCGCATCGGTGCTGATCATGAGGTTTGCCCCAGCCACCATTGCTGCAAATTTACCCAAATCTTCTGGTGTACTCACCTTTAGGCCAGAAGAACCCTCTGCGACGGCTCTAAACCAATCGCGATCTCGGGGGGAGTGAACCAGCACAATGGGTAAGTCTGGCTGACGTTCTTGCAGCCCTTTAATGAGCGATCGCCAACTGGTCGGCGAATAAATACTGCCGACTCCCTTTGCTGCGTGGTCAGTATTAGAGCCGCCATGAATCAAAATATAGCCTTGGGAGAGGTCAAGCCCCAGCCGTTTTTGCTCTACCTCAGACCACTCAATGTCTTTTCGGGGGACGTTAATTGAAATGGGTGGGCAGCTTTGGTGGGTATCCATCCCATTTAATAGGTCATGGTACATTTGCGCGGCATACTGGTTTACCTTCAGCGGCACAGGGTCGGTTAAAAACAGCGAACCTGCTTGACCGGCAAAGCCCACCCGTTTGGGCACGCCGACCAGCCACAGAAATAAGCCCCCTAGTCGACTTTTATCTAGGGTAATTAAGGCATCGTACTCACGTTCACGGATCCATCCAATCAGGTTGCCCCAGTCTGCGGGACCTGTTCGACCTGAGAAGCTGTAGGTCAAAATTTGTTGCACAATCTGACTAATGCGGTAAGCCTCTTTTGCGCGAGGTTCTACGACTACATCAATCTGAGCTTGAGGGTACTGCTGCTGTAGACTTCCCAGCATCGGAAAGCAGAGAAGCTGGTCGCCAATTCCGCCGGGGATTAGGGCTAGTAAGCGAGTCATTCTTAAATAGGTATCTAAAACGTGGGCTAGAAAAACGCTGTTAAGAAAAGATTGCCGCCATCTATTGTAATGGAAGACCTGGATGCAGCGCTTCAGCCCCATGATATGGGCTGCGTTCTTATCTTACTTGGAAGTTTGGGGGTTTCTCGGTCTACTTGGATGCACCCTGGTATTCTAAAGTCTAAATAATGCGCGTTCGATGGCGCAAAGCAAGGTTTTCAATGCATCTTTTGATTCCGGCAGCAGGCATGGGCAAACGGATGGGGAGCGATCGCAATAAGCTGCGACTCACGCTCCTTAACAAACCAATTTTGGCTTGGACGCTACTGGCGGCTGAATCTGCTGCTTCTATTCACTGGATTGGTCTTGTGGGTCAGCCGACCGACTGGCCTTTATGGGAATCTCTTTTGCAAGATCTAGGTTTGTCTAAGCCTGTGGTACTTATTGAGGGCGGCACAACGCGGCAGGAGTCGGTTTATAACGGACTACAGGCATTGCCAACAGACGCTCAGCATGTGCTTATTCATGATGGTGCCCGTGCCCTCGCAACCCCAGAGTTACTGAATCGCTGTGCAGCGGCGTTAGAGATCTACTTGGGTTTTGTGGCGGCGGTTCCGGTTAAAGATACCATTAAGGTCGTTGATGCCCAGCAGCAGATCTGCTCAACGCCCGATCGTGCTCAGCTTTGGGCTGCCCAAACGCCCCAAGGGTTTGATGTCGAAAAGCTTAAAGCCTGTCATGAGGAAGGTCGCCGTCAGGGTTGGGAGGTGACAGACGATGCGGCGCTGTTTGAACGGTTTAATTTACCCGTACATATTGTGGCTGGAGAAGAGACAAACCTGAAGATTACGACTCCGGTAGACTTGGCGATCGCAGAAATCATTTTGCGCCAACGACTAGAAATTGCCTGAGAATTGCTGTCCTAGGATTATTGAACCGCCTCTAAACTTTTAAACTTCTTGTCAAAGATATCTAAAAACAAACTCATTACCGTGCGCTTCCGCTGCTTGATATTACCGCTAATCGCCATGCCAGACTGAAGCGGCAGCACCTTATCACCCTTCTGCATAAACTGCTTTTCTAACCGAATTTTGGCAGGGAACGCATAGAAAGGTCGCTCCTGAGTGGGCGGAAGCGCATCGGAGCCAATCCAGGTGAGGGTGCCGTTGAGGGTGCCAAATTCTGAGTCTGGGAAAGACTCCACCTTTAGGTCTACTGCCATGCCCGTCTTCAAGAAGCCCACGTCTTTATTGGTCAAAAATACCGCAGCAACCAGGGCATCTTTCGGGACAATGCTTAAGAGTGCTTGGGAGGTGCTGGCGACAAACCCAGGGACGTGGGGCTGAAGATTAAACACAACGCCATCAATAGGAGCGCGGAGTTCTTGATACTTTGAGGTCAGCTTTGCTTTACTAATTTGCCCGTCTAGCTCGATAATCTTTTTCTGGTTTTCGAGCTGAAAACGGCTGAGCTGAGTATCAATTTCGGCGATGCGCTTTTGGTTTTCGGCTATTTTTGTGAAATTCTCTTTTTGGGTGGTGGCGGTGACTTGCTGCAACTGCTCTTGGCCTTGGGTAATGGTGACTTGAAGGCGCTGCTGTTCACCCACAAGCTTTTCGACTTCGCTGCGACGACTCAAGACCTCTTGCTCTTGCTGCTGAAGCTGAATAGCAGGCACGGCACCCGCTGACACGAGAGGCTTAATGCGATCGCGGATATTCTCTATCAGCACTAAGGACTGTTGGGCGGTCACAAGCTGAGCCTGGGTTTGACGGAGTTGGGTTTGAGACGCTTGAATTTGGAGATTCGCCGCTGAAATACGCGCCTGATTTTCAGCACGATTGGCGGTGAGGAGCTGCTGCTGGTTAGCCTCAAAACCACCTGAGGAAAGATTTTTGTCATTTAACTGAGCATTGGCCTGATTTTCGGCAATGAGCCGACTTCGCAATAGCAAAAGCATCTTGAGGGCGCTGTTCTCTGTAGTGCCTTCAGCGCCTGCGGCGGTACCGTCATAAAACTGATTTTCTTTGATGAGTGAGGCTCTGAGCTGCATGAGTGACTTTAGATCCGCTTCTGAGGCCGTGGGGTCAAGTCTTAGCAACGGCTGGCCTTTTTTAACGAGCTGACCATCCTGCACCGCAATGGAGCGCACCACGCCACCCGTAGGCGTTTTGATTTCTTGGACGGCACGCTGGGGTTCCAGTTTGCCAGTCGTGGGCACGGTCTGATCAATTTGGGCGATCGCCGCCCAAGCAATGCCAGAGGTTGCCATGCCCATAATGAGCCAAACCAAAACCTGCGACCAGATTTTGCGGGGTTCTAAAATGATGGGCTGATCGGGGTTGGGACTGGGGTAGGCGGTGGTGATATTCATAGCGGTTAACCCATTGCTTCTTGCTGTTGAAAGAGGGTGTAGTAGCGGCCCTGAAGCGCCATGAGCTGCGCGTGGGTACCCTGCTCGGCGATCGCCCCTTGCTCCATCATCAAAATGGTGTCTGCGTGTTTGATGGTGTTGAGGCGATGGGTAATAAACAGTAGGGTTCTGCCCCGAAAGGCGCTGTAGAGGTTTTGGCAGACCTGCTGTTCGGCGTTGAAATCTAGGGCGCTGGTGGCTTCATCCAGAATTAAGACGCGAGGGTTTTGTAAGACGGCACGGGCGATCGCAATGCGCTGGCGTTGACCGCCGGAAAGGGCAGACCCGCGTTCTCCGGTGTTGGTGTTGTAGCCTTGGGGCAGCGCCATGATGAAGTCGTGGGCAGCGGCGATTTTGGCCGCCGCCATCACTTCTTCGGAGCTGGCATCGGGGCAGGTGAGGGCAATATTTTCGTGGATGGTGCCGTTGAACAGCAGGGAATCTTGCAGTACGATGCCAATCTGACTGCGCAGAGAAGATAGCTCCACCTTGCTAATGTCATAGCCATCAATGGAAATTTGGCCTGCCGTAGGCTCGTAGAGGCGTGGCAGCAGCTTGGTGAGGGTGCTTTTGCCCGATCCGCTTTGCCCCACAATGCCCATAAAGGTGCCAGCAGCAATTTTAAGGTTAATGTTCAGAAGCTGGAGGCTGCTGTTGGCATTAAACCCAAAGGAGATGTCTTTATACCGAATGTCGCCCTGAATTTGGGGCAGAGAGACGTTGTGGCGATCGCCCTCATCCACTTCAGGGGGCGCATCCAGCACGTCGCCGAGGCGCTGAATGGAGAGGGCCGTTTCTTGAAAGCTTTGCCAGATCTGAATCAGCCGCAGGAGTGGACTGGTCACGTAACCCGCAATAATCCGAAAAGCAATCAGTTCGCCTAAGGTAAGCTGATTGGCAAGCACCAGATGGGCACCCACCCACAGCAGCAGTAACCCCGAAAACTTGTTAAGGAAGCCGCTAATAGAGCTAGCCGTGCTAAAGGTTAAAACCGACTTGAACCCCGCGCTGATGTATCGGGCGTAACGCTCCTGCCACTGCCAGCGAGACTTTAGCTCGATGTGTTGAGCCTTAATGGTCTGCATCCCAGAGAGGACTTCCACCAGGTAAGACTGGGCATCGGCGTAGCGCTCGGCTTTGAACTCAAGCTGCCGCCGCACAATGGGCGCAACAGACATCGTAAGGATTGCAAACAGCGGTACCGTACCTAAAGTGACAAGGGTTAGCTCCCAGCTATAAAACAGCATGACGACGACATAAATTACTGAAAAAATCGCGTCAATTACTACAGTTAGGGCTGTCCCCGTCAAAAACTGCCGAATATTTTCTAGTTCGTTGAGTCGTCCCGCTAGTTCCCCGACGCGGCGACGGTCAAAAAAGCGCAGCGGTAGGCGCAGCAGATGGTCAATGACGGCGGAACCTAGGGCGAGGTCAATGCGGTTGGTGGTGTCTGTAAACAGGTAGGTTCTCAGACTGGTGAGCAGTGCTTCAAATACCGCCACACCCAGCAAAAACACGCCCAGAATATCGAGGGTGTCTAGGCTTCGCTGCCCTAGCACCTTGTCAATAATGACTTGGGTGATGATGGGGTTTGCCAGCCCAAAGAGCTGTACGAAAAAAGAAGCCAGCAGCACCTGAATCAGAACCTGGCGATGTTTCGCAATGGCAGGTAAAAACCATCGCAGGCTAAATTGCTCTGTGCGGCTATGGGCGGATGCCTCCACGGTCAGCACCTGTCCTGCTTCGCCCCAAATGCTCATAAATTCTCGCAGCGAATACTTTCGCAACCCTTCTGGAGTTGCAATTTGAACCTTGGCTGTTGTGCCGTGCAAAACCGCCAGACCCTCTTGCCAGTAGATCAGTGCAGGCATTTTGACGCGGGTTAAGGCCATAGTGTCGATGTGGATGAGATGCGATCGCAGCCCCATCATTTCCGCGATCGCCCCCGCCGTCTGGAGCGAAATCCGAGGCGCAACACTCAGCTGATGCTCTAACACGCGGCGCACAGAATCTCGACGAAAGGGCACGCCTAACGCCTGCGCCAGCATCTGAAAACAGGCTAGGGGCGCATTCACTAAACCGCGTCCCCGCACGGGCGTAACCTGAACAGGGGAATGGGCGACAGTCTGCTCTAGCTCGTCGGGGGCATCTAGAATGATCACGGAATGATCGAACCCTTCGGGCGGCTTTGGTAGCTGAGCAGACAGCTTTGCCAACGGAAACCCCAATACGCGCACTTCTCGCTCGACGCGCCAAGGCGGTTTCACCGAGGGCAGTTGCTCCCCCATGGATGCCGTCTCAATAGTGCCTGCACTAATGAGCCAAAGGCAGTCAGCACTAAACTGAGCGGGGTTTACTTTAACGCGGGGGCAGTGGAGGGCGATCGCATCTGGTAAAACCCGACTCGCCAGCGCCTTGAGATCTGTCGCTGCATCTGCGCGTCGCCGTAGCTCTACGCTCAGCAGCTCAAAAACCTCTGTGAGTGGAACCCGTGCTCGAACCGTCTGGGCAAACTCTGGTTCGGTTTCCATGAGCTGCCAAAAGCGTTTGGCGGGGAGGGTTACGGCAATGACCTCGGTGGAGGCGATCGCCGTTTCGCAGCTTACCCCCCGCAGCAGGCTCAGCCAGCCTAAAATTGCGCCTTCGCCCACCACCTCAAGGCTGACAGACGCTGCGGTGCGGTGGTCATAGCCCACCACCCGCGCCTCGCCGCTGTAGACCATGACGATGTGGGTTGGCATCGTATCGCGCACTAAAATCGACTGACCGATGCGGTACCGCACAAACTCGCAGTCCGCCGCAATGGACTGAAGCTGCCTCAGAGAGCATGGGCGAAACAGCGAAATGTCATCTAAAAAATCAGGAATAGAACGTTGGGCAACTGCAAGTATCATGCGGCCAGTTCCTCCTCAAAATTAGGCAAATCTGAGTTGAACAGATCCGAATTGAACAGATCCGAGTTGAACAAGTTCAAAGATTGCAGCACAGCCTGAGATTGCCCAGCAGCCTCTGCCTGCACCCAGGCTTCAAAGAGTTCGTTGAGCAAATATTGCTCTACCGCCGCATTGAGCTGAACGGGCGCTAAATGATCGAGCCGCACAATCACAAACCATTCATCAATGCAGCGCGGCGACCAAAACTGACCCGCTTGACTCACCGCCAATAAATGACGAATAGCAGGGTGAGGCTGACTCAGCGGCACAGGGCCAATGCGCCCGCCCGTATGTTGTTCGGCTCCTTCTGAAAACTGACGCGCTAGTTCTGAAAAGGATTGCTCATCGTCTTGCAGGCGATAGTACAGCTCTTGCGCCAGCCCCTGATCGGGCGTGCGAATGAGGGAATAAACCACCTGATCTAAGCTGGCTTTTCGCTTTAGAAAGTAGGACTTTAGTTTGCTGCCCCACGTTGCAGCCTTAAATTTTTCCAGCCGTATAGGCCGCTGGGCGATCGCCTCCATCTCTTCTGGGTCCATATGGTTCAGCCGCAGCCATGTTGCGATCGCCTCTGGCGTGTTGAGCTGATGCTGCTGACAAAACTGGATCAGCGCCAGCTCCGTCTCTTGGGCGGTACAGGAAAAAAGGGCGATCGCGCGGTCAATTACAATGCCTCGCAATAGCTGAGGAATCATCTGATAGTGCCGCAATCGGGACAGCAGATCGGGCGGTGAAGCTACTGCTGATTTAGGGGGTAAAACTGCTAAATTCATCGCTTCTCTCACAAAAAAATCAACATCCTGATTGCCTGACCAACCTTATCCCCTCATCCCCTAACTTCTTTTTCCACAAGGGGAGAAGGGGGACAAGAGTGGCTCTAAATCGAGACTCTAGCTCCCCTCTCCCGTTCTGGGAGAGGGGTTGGGGGTGAGGGTCTTAGAAAGCAACGCCCCAATCCTGATGCCGTTGATCGGTCTACATAGCTAGAAGCCCAAACTAAATCGCTTAGACCAGGGCAAAATCTTTCGCCGTAAGTTTGGACAGATCCGCAACATTGGTGATGTTGTCAAGCTGACCAATGACGCTAATGGGCCCGCCATCACTCAAGTCTTGAGAAAACACCACGCGGGCTTTACCAAGGGTGCTGTTGAAATAAACAAAGATCCCTGCATCTGCCGTAATAGAAGCATTATTGGCAAGACCCTTTGCTGCTGCTGCGGCATTGGCAAAGGTATTTTCTGTAATCACAATCAAATTTCCAGAGCCAAAAGAGTCGTTATTGGTGCCAAAAGTAAAGTCAAGTTTGTCAATGCCGAGCTGATTTTTGCTAAAGACAAGCTGATCTTCGCCAATCGTGAAATCAGTTAGCTTATCAGGCTTATTTAAAACCTGGATGCCATTGGCTGCGGTTACAGTGGGGCCACCGGAAAACGGGTTGTCAGCAAATACGAAGAAGTCTTTTCCGGCACCGCCCGTTAGCGTATCTACGCCTTCTCCCCCTACTAAAATATCTTTTCCGGCACCGCCGTTGAGCACATCATCGCCCTGGAGTCCAAATAGAATATCCTTGCCAGCCGTGCCGTTAAGCGTATCGGCGGCCTGGGTTCCGATCTGGGGACGAAAGACTGAATGGTGTTTATGGTGAGACATTGACTTTTTCCTCTTAGTTCAGATGGGTTCAAGTGGGTTCAATGTTGAACTGTCATCACCCTAAGGGAATCGTTTAGAAAAACCATCTGAAAAACGTCTTAGATTAGGTGTGATGATCGCCTAATTTGTTCTATAACTTTCGTTGATTGATTTATAAAATAAATCGGGTTTCGACTTATTTTTGCCTACAGAGTGAGCGTGAATCGCAAGCTGAGCACGATTTCGCAGATTCAGGCGCGTCAATAGATGAGTAACATGGGTTTTGACCGTCCCTTCTGAGATATAGAGCTGTTGTGCAATATCTCGATTCGTCAGACCCAACGCAACCAACTCCAATACTTCGCGCTCGCGGGGCGTGAGCTGAGCAAATGCCTCCGGCACCACTTGTTCAACCTTTTCTGGCTCTGAAACGCTTTTGGACATCAGCTTTTCCAGTAGCCCTGGCCCCATCTGGGTGTAGCCCTGATAGACTGCTCGAATGGCTTGGGCTAACTCCTCAGAAGGCATGTCCTTTAGCAAATAGCCCTTTGCCCCAGCGCGAATCGAATCTGCAATGTAGAGATCGTCATCAAAGGTGCTCAGCACCAGCACTTTTACATTCGGGAACTGCTGAGAGATTAAGCGAGTTGCTTCTCGACCGTCCATGACAGGCATTCGCAGATCCATCAACACTACGTCGGGCTTTAGAATGGCCACCTGCTCGATCGCCATTTCGCCATTGTCCGCTGTCCCAATGACCTCTAAATCTGCTTCTAACGAAAGCATTGCCTTGAGTCCTTGGCAGATCAGGCTTTGGTCATCCACAAGCAAAAGGCGAATCATAGGGTTTAGTAATAGAGAGTAAATCAGTAATTTCTTATAGGGGCGCAAGGCCTTGCGCCCCTACAGAATGACTGTCACGGTTTAGCTGAGGCGCTTCAAACGGCAAATCAACCACAATCTGGCATCCCTTTTTGGGTTCGCTGTACAGCGAAAAGCTGCCGTCCAGGGCTGCAACGCGCTCTTGCATCCCCTGCAATCCAAACCCTTGAGGCGTACTGTTTATCAAAAAGCCCTGCCCATTGTCTTTGACGCTTAAGCAAACCTGGGTTGAGGTGGTCTTAAGCTGAACCACAACTGCTGTGGCTTGGGCGTGTTTGCAAATATTGGTAAGTGCCTCCTGCACAATGCGATGAATCGCTTTAATAACCTGCGGAGGCAGCACACCCTTAAGCTGAATTTTGGTAAACACCGAAATCCCCGTACTCTGCCGAAAATCTTCAGCTAAAGAGGCGATCGCCGTCTCCAGCGGTTCTTCTTGCCGTACCTCTATTCTGAGGGTACGCACAGACTGACGCACTTCTTTAATTGCCAGCTCTCCCAGCCGCTGCGCTTGACTGAGG
Organism: Acaryochloridaceae cyanobacterium OTE_75_metabat_521; assembly: GCA_031387975.1. Taxonomy (GTDB): domain Bacteria; phylum Cyanobacteriota; class Cyanobacteriia; order Thermosynechococcales; family Thermosynechococcaceae; genus JAAURS01. Next base: position 9,543 of record JANNDV010000259.1, read on the forward strand.
AAAGACCTTGCGCTGTTGGGGTTAATATCCCAAAGCTTAACCACGGTCTGGAGCTGAACATTTAGCGCCGTTAGGGCATGACCCAAAGAATCGTGAATGTCGCGGGCGATGCGGTTGCGCTCCTGCACGGTGGCAAGGTCTTCTACCTGGAGCGCGTACTGCTGAAGCTGCGCGTGGGCATTCACCAATTGCTCTCGCATCGAGCGTTCCGACAGCCACGTACTCACAAACCGCAGAATAAAAAATAGGCTTACCGAAAATAGCATCATTTCAGAGAGCTGCTGCATCCAAAACTGGTGCTGTGCGTGCTGATCCAGCATCGGCATCATGCCCTGCATGTACTGAAGCTTATGAATGAGAAACAGTGCGAAGGATAGGGCGGCGATCGCCCAGCGTCCCGGTAGCTCAAAGATAAAACAGCTCCGAATTACGACAATTAGGTACAGCGAAGGCAGAATATGGAGATATCCTAAGAGCGTGCCATAGAAAATTAAGCTGATTTCGATCGCGGTATAAACTACTTTCTCCCAGGGTTTACCGTTAGGCAAGACCCAACCCATTAATCCCAGCAGCACCAAAATTAAAACATGCTGAACTGGTAAGCTTTTCTTCTCCAGCATCTCGATCACTGCCAGCGAGCCACAGCTAATCAGCATAAACCACTCTGTATAGAGTAAAAAACGCACTGGATTAGGTCGGGTTGCTAGCATCGAGACTGTCGCCATTAGGCAGGGAAATCTTCTACATTTATATCACTAATTTTATGGACTTTTTAGTGATAGCCGCCTGTTTCTAACTTTCGTTGAGTCCCGAATTTAGTTCTCTATCGAAAGTCGTAGAAACCAGAAATCCAACATTACTATTAGCAAAATTTACACATTTTAATACCAAGGAGTTAATTGATGAGATGGTAGATTATAGGCTCGATCAGCAAACATTCTCAACCCTACTCCCTACTTCCTACCCTCTGCCCCCTAATTTAAGATTCGGTTTTCCTACCACAATCGTGACAGCGATCAGCGAGAATAATAATACTCAACTATATGGATTGGAGCAAGTATGATTGTTTCTAATTGGCGTAAGGCAATGGTGCCGATCGTTTTATCGGTAGCTTTACTATTTTCAGCTTGTTCGAGTAAAGAACCATCTAAATACGCTGCAACTCAAAAAGAGACAGCAGGCAGAAATGCCCCCGCAGCAGTCGCTAAAAATGCTGAAGCTGGCGGTGATTTTAATAAATTCTTCCCCCAAGGCGATGCTGGTTTCGCACGAGTATTTTCCCAAGAAAAGAAGGGCTTTGCTGAAGCAAAACTAAATAAAGGTGGCAAAAATGTCGCTGTGATGTCAATTAGTGACACCATTAGCCTGCCTGCGGCTGCTAAAAAATACGAAAAAAGCACTAGCAAAATTGGTAGCTATCCACTACTAGAGGAAGCTCCACTCAAAAGCACTGGCGTATTAGTTAACAACCGTTATCAAGTCAAAGTTGCTTCCCGCGATCCTTCCTTTACTGGAGTTGATCGACAAGCTTGGTTGAAAAAGTTTAATCTAGATGGATTATCCAAGCTCAAATAATTTAGCAATTGTAATTATCTTTAGGAGTGATCTATGAGCAAAGCAATTTTTGAACTGGTAGACGAGTTGCCTACTGGCGGCTTAACTGTCATGTCGTTAAACGCCCTTGATTTCGTGATTCCAGGACAGTGGCAAAACACCGTTGGCTTTGACAACACGATCAAAGTTGTCACTGGCACCGACGATCCTGAGTATGTGCAAGCGATCGGTGAACGGGCAGTCGCACTCTACAATGATGGGGGCGAAGGCTATCAGACCGCAATGTGGCTGTATAACACCGTAGATTCCGGCTCTCGCCTGCTTGGTGCCGCAGCAATGGCAAATAAAGTCGGCGAGAAGTTTTCGATGCTGGGATTTTTGGGCAACATTACCCCCAAGGCTGAAACCGCTCAGACGATCGATCTTAGCGTCAAACTCGTAGCTGAAATCGTTGCTTACTGCCAAATCAATGGTATTCCTGGGGATAGCGTCGGCGATTTTCTCGCTGGCTTAGGCGACTATGGTGGCGAATCCCTAATGCGGATGACTGCATTGGTTTGTTTCGATGGGTTGATTCCCCTCGGCCCTGATTTTATCAGCATGGTGATGGATAAGATGGGCGGCATGAGTCCTGGTGAACTAGAAGGAAATCAAACCTTCAACGGCATCAAGGATCGAATTCCAGGTGGCGACACTGGCGGACAATTGGGCTTCATCACAGAGAGCTTTGGCAATGTCAGTGGTTGGATGAGTGATTTTGTCTCCAGCCGTGGATTGTCACCAGAGATGATTGTTGGCAACATGCGTAATTTCGTGGAAATCAGCGATGATAAACTCGATTATCTCGGTGCCTTTCTGGATGTGAGTACCAATTATTATGTTCACACTGGTACTCAGACTCTAGCTCGGCGTTTGATTGAACGTGCTGCGGCGGAAATGTAACTTGATTGGTGGCGGAGATTTACCCACCCCGCCCTACGGGCACCCCTCCCAGGAGGGGATTTTTTTTGTCTGTCGGGTCAATTAATAAACGAGCGAATCAGCCCTGCTTAAGCATTCATGGCTGGATCGACTAAACCCAACTCGGCAAAAGCAGCTAGCCTGAGTAAGCAAGAATCACAGGTGCCGCAGGGCACTTCATCCCCCGAATAGCATGACCAAGTTTGCTGCCAGGGTACGCCCAGCCGATTACCAAGCTGAATAATTTCCGTCTTTTTCAATTCAATTAGAGGCGTGATGATTTCGATCGGATCGCCTTCTCTACCTTGCTTTGTACCCAATCGAAATACCGATCGCATCGCGTCGATATAATCACCCCGACAGTCTGGATAGCCAGAGTAATCCAGGGCATTGACACCAATATATACCCGATTTGCCCCGATCGCTTCGGCATACGCCAGGGCAAAGCTCAAAAAGATCGTATTGCGGGCGGGAACATAGGTGACGGGAATAGATTCTGACATTGCAGAGAGTTCGCGATCTTGGGGTAGCGCGATCTGACTGTCTGTTAGCGCGGAGCCGCCCCACAGACTAAGATCGAAGCTCACCACCTGATGGGCAATGACACTAACTGCTGTGGCGATCGTCTTCGCTGCTGCTAGTTCCCGCCGATGACGCTGTTGATAGTCAAAAGAGAGGGCATAGCAATCGTAACCTTCACTTTTTGCCAAATACAATACCGTCGAAGAATCTAAACCACCTGAGAGAAGAATAACTGCTTTCACAACGGTCAAAGGATCAATGATCTAAAGAAAAATGGGCATAATTAGCTTATATTCTAACTTTTCTGGTCTACAGCAGATATCGTAACTCGACATCAGTAGATTGACGGATTTTTAAATCTTTAAAATTCCCCCAATCAGAAAATTTTTAGTCTTTAGGAACATAAACAAAACTTTTTGGTTCTTTACAATCATGATGCCGTGATAGTATCGAAATTGTCACAGTGGTGGAGGAGTAGATTTTAGAGTGAAAAATAGTATGTCAACCAGAAAATCAGACACAAGCATTCAGTCGAGTTCGCCTCAGCCGCTGAGAGTAGGGCTAATCGGGATCGGCAATATGGGACAACACCATGCACGAGTATTGAGCCTACTCAAAAATGTCAAACTGGTTGGTATCGCTGATGTCAATGTCGAGCAGGGTTTAGAGACTGCTAGCAAGTACAAAGCTAGATTTTATGAAGACTATCGCGATCTCATCTCGCAAGTCGATGCTGTCTGCATCGCTGTCCCCACCAGGCTTCACTACGAGGTGGGGATTGCTTGTCTGCAAGCCGGAATTCATGTTTTGATCGAGAAACCGATCGCTGCAACGATCTCAGAAGCTGAAGCTCTAGTCAATGCTGCTGCGGAATCTCAGTGCATCCTCCAAGTCGGACACATCGAACGTTTCAACCCCGTCTGCCAAGAACTCAGCCAAGTCCGCAAAAGTGAGAAAGTCCTGGCTCTAGAAGGCCACCGGATGAGTCCCTATTCCAACCGCGCCAATGATG
>JANNDV010000270.1:0-27972 GCA_031387975.1 Acaryochloridaceae cyanobacterium OTE_75_metabat_521
GAAGTTATTTAATCCACAAATCTAATCCTCAAGGGTTTCGATGAGTAAGCCAATTTGAGCCTGACGCTCAGTCAGAAAAGATTCGCACTGCCCAAGTGACTCCACGGCTAAAGCAAACTGCTCAAACACATCTTCTAGCTCTAGTTCACCTGATTCGATGCGGCTAATAATAGATTCGACTTCAGAAACCGCCATCTCATAACGCCAGTTTTCGGGCGGTTGAGCATCTGAAGCAGTCGTTGATGGGGCGGAACGGCGACTCATGGATGTTGATCCTAAAGCAAAGATTCATGGGAGGGGATGTCGGTTACTGTAACCTGCACAGCCCCTTCCGCCAACTGGAGCTGTAAACGCTGACCTAGGCTAAGGTGAGCGGCACTGCGCACAATGCTGTCCACCTCAGCGTTATCTCCCTCAAGGGTACGGGCGATCGCATAACCCCGTCTCAGCACTTCACGGGGGTCTAGGGTTGCCAACTTCTGCTGCAAAAACTGAGTGCGCTGCTGCTGCGCACTCAGTCGATAGCCAGCCGCCTGCAAAAGCTGATGCCGAAGACTCGCAATCCCATTGAGTTCCTGCTTCAGCATGCGATCAGGCTGAAGTCGCTGAAGCCTGAGCCTGAGCCGATTCAAGACGGTTTGAGACGCGGAAGCACTCGTTTCTAGGGCGTGACGCAACCGCATCTGGCGATCGCAGTGCAGCCCCTGAAGCTCTCTGAGATCGGGCACTGCCAACGCCGCTGCTGCCGTGGGCGTATGGGCGCAGCAGTCTGCGGCAAGGTCTGCTAAGGTTTCATCCCGCTGATGCCCAATCCCAGAAATAATGGGGATGGGGCAAGTGGCGATCGCCCGCACCACGCGCTCATCATTAAAACAGGCGAGGTCTTCAGAAGCGCCACCACCCCGCCCTAAAATAATGACCTCAGCCGTGCCGTCTAATTCTAGTCGTGCGATCGCCTTCACAATCGACTCAGCCGCCTGATCGCCCTGCACTAAACTGGGCGAAAACAGCACCCGCAAACCAGGGTAGCGTGACCTCAACGTGCGCTGAATATCGCCCCACGCCGCTGCTTGAGGTGAAGTGACCACGCCAATCACCTGCGGGTGTACAGGGATGGGGCGTTTATATTCTGGGTCAAATACCCCTTCTGCGGCAAGGCGATCGCGCAACTGTTGGTACCGCAGGGCGCGCAGCCCTTCCCCAGCAGGCAATACCTGCCACACCACAAGCTGGTACTGCCCTCGCTGAGGATACAGCCGAATTCGGCCTAAAACGATGACCTGCTCCCCAGACTCAGGCACAATCGCCAGTTTTTCAAGATGCGACTTCCAAATAACGCACTGTAGCGTCGCGTCTGCATCCGGGTCTTGGAGGGTAAAAAATAGCCCACTGCGATGGTGATTGGCACTCGAAACCTCTCCCGTCAGCCAAAGCTGCACAAGCTGGTCATCTTGCTCTAGCAGCGTTTGCAGATAACTCGTAAGGCCACTCACCGACAAAACCGTAGGTGGCGTGAGTAGATTGAGCGGATAGTCCATTGGCTCCAAGGGGCAAAGTGGCAGATTAGCAGCAGCGCTTATATGATGTGGAAGCCTGTTTCCCAAACATTCTATGCACTAGGAGCTGAGATTAGGGGTGCGCAAGCCAATTTTAACCATTTTTTATCAGTTCAACCCTTGGCAATCGACCATTGGCGGCATCCAAACCCTGATTCGCTATTACATCAAGTACGCCCCCCCTGAGTTTGAGGTTCGGCTGGTCGGCACAGGGGTAGACCCAACGCAGGCGCTAGGGCAATGGCATGACGCAGAGCTGGAGGGGCGATCGCTCCAATTTATGCCGCTCTTTCATCTCCAAAACGATAATGTCCGCAAGCAAGTGCCCACATCAGTGCGGTATACATGGGCGCTCAGAGGTAAAAACTTAGCGTCAGACTTCATGCACTTCCATCGCCTAGAACCCACCCTCATGACGCGGCACTGGTCTGGCGCAAAAACCTTATTTATCCACAACGACGTCCATCAGCAAATTAATAGTCCTGCTGCCAACAAAAATGCAATTCTGTGGCGGCGTTTCCCCAAAGTCTACTTTGCTTTAGAGCAGTCTTTACTCGGTCAGTTTCAGCAAATCTTGTCCTGTAATTCTGAGTCTATTGATCTATACCGCCGCCAGTACCCCGACTGGGCAACGCGCATTCAGCTTGTGCGCAATACCGTTGACAACCAGCAATTTTATCCCCTACCCCCCGCCGATCAGGCATCCCAGCGCCAGCGCCTAGCCGCAGAAAAGGGCTTACCCTCCAATACATGCTTTATTTTATTTGCTGGGCGGCTGCATCCTCAAAAAGACCCGTTGCTTCTGGTGCAGGCCATGTCTGCGCTCAAACATCTCGCAGAGCCAACCCTGAATGTTCATTTGCTCATAGCGGGAGAAGGCGAACTGACAAAGTCCGTTCAAGATGAAATTCAAGCGCTAGACTTGACGTCGTCTGTTACGCTGTTGGGTGCAGTTATGCCACAAGATTTAGCAACGTTACATCGACTGTCTAGTGCGGTGGTCTTAACCAGTGTTTACGAGGGTCTACCTCTGGTCGTCCTCGAAGCCCTTGCCTCAGGCACACCCGTCGTTACAACAAACTGTGGAGAAACCCCTAAGTTCCTTCTACCAGGAAGTGGTGTAGTATGCCAAGAACGCACCCCCAAAGAAATTGCAGCGGCGCTGCTCCAGGTGCTCACAACGCCTGCACGGTTCTCTGTTCAAGCCTGCTTAGAAACCGCAAAACCGTTTGCCGTTTGCGAAGTTGTAGGCCAAATCTATGAGAGTATGTATCAACACTGGAAGCAGTTTTAAAAAAATCTTAAACGGTCAAAAGATCTATGTATTCTAAAACACTCAAAAATCAGCACATAAAAGATGCAAATATTGAAATTGGCATTTTACAAGTGGGCATACTAGAAGTATCAAATGCGTTGTGACATACCCATTGCTCAAAACTTTATGCCTTCATACTGCGTCTTTACAGGCTTCCTTTGCAAGGGATAATCTACGAGATACATTAGCATAGGGCAAAAGACAGATTTGTTAGCCAACGTCAATGACTAGCGGCGAACACAAACAATAAGTAAAAATCGACAAACATAAAGTAACAAATACAAAGTAACGTGTATGCGTTAATCATCAATCACAAGGATTGATCATATATAAAATGATTCAAAAATTTGACCCTAAAAAGATATTTTGAATCTAAATGTAAATACAGCGTTCTTTGCGCTTTGTTTTGACGGTAGGGGGGCATGGTAGGTCTACGTCACTTTGAGTGCAAAATTTGATGAGAATTGCGGTAATTGGTGCAAAAGGTCTACCTCCAAGACAAGGAGGCATTGAACACTACTGTGCGGAAGTGTTCCCCAAAGTTGTGCAAAAAGGTCATTCTGTAGACCTCTTTGCACAGTCTGGCTATACAGGTTCCCCTTGGCACAGTCGCTATCCTTTCAAGGGCGTTAATGTTGTAACGCTGCCAAGTTTAGGTATCAACGGGGTTGATACTTTATTTGCCTCAGCATTGGCTTCTGTACTGTCTGTTAAGCCGCGCTATGACGTCATTCATTTTCATGCGCTTGGGCCTAGTCTCTTTAGTTTTTTACCGCGTCTCGCCACGACATCGAAGGTTGTTGTAACCTGTCACGGGCTAGACTGGCAGCGCGCGAAATGGGGGCAGTTTTCGAGTCGATTGATTCGCTTGGGAGAAAAAACTGCGGTGCGGTTTGCCCATGAGATCACGGTGGTTTCATCTGATTTACAAAATTATTTTAATCAAACTTACGATCGACGCACCGTTTTTATTCCCAATGCTCCGGCTAATTATGTAGACTCTGATACGGCGTTGCCCTTTGTGCGATCACTGGGCATTGAGCCAGAGAAATATATGGTCTTTTTAGGCCGTTTAGTGCCAGAGAAATGTCCAGATCTTTTGATTCAGGCATTTCAGGCGCTTCAGGCCAAAAATTGGAAACTGGTTTTAGTGGGTGGCACTGGCGGAACCGGAGCTTTTCCGTCAAAGCTCTATCAGCTCGCCTCCGCGAACCCCAACATTATTTTTACAGGGGAGCTAAGAGGAACACGCCTTGCCGAGATCATTCGAGGCGCAGGGCTATTTATTTTGCCCTCAAACCTGGAGGGTTCTCCGCTTGCCCTACTGGAGGCTATGCGCGAAAACGTCCCGATTATTGCCAGCGACATCCCAGCCCATCGAGAGCTGATCCAAGCCGATCGTGGCCTGCTGTTTAAGAAAGGAGACCTGTTTTCACTCAAAGACACGTTGAATTGGGCCTTATCTCATCCCCATGAAATGACGGTGATGGCCCAAAGGGCACACAAAGAAATACTGCTGCACCATAGCTGGCATCGCGTTGCGACTGAAGTGACTCAGATTTATGAGTCTTTATGTGGCTGGACCGCAGCCGCACCCACCTTTCGACCAAGTGCCGTTGAATCTAGTCCCGTTAAATCTAGTCCCGTTAAATATCGACAGCCCACAAGGTTTCATTAGTGGTATGACTTGCCGTTGAGATATTAGAGGATATAGTAGATGAGACATTGCCAGCGGCACTTTTTCTGCCAGCATCAAGTCATTAAGACGCTTGTCAATACTACAGAAAAATGGTTCCGATTTTAAATCCCTCTAAAACCCTAACTTTTACGATGGTGTTGATGAACAATGCCTTGACGGTGAGGTTTGATAGTGCGGTACAGCACGAATCTTACGGCAGTTCGCAGCACCCATAAAAGGATAAAACTATGATTCGTATTTTGCTGGTCGATGACCAAAAATCAATTCGCGAAAGCCTCAAAATGATTCTGGAGTCAGCCCCTGACCTTCAGGTTGTGGGGACGGCGAGTGATGGGCATACCGCCATTGAGCAGGTGAGCTACCTAAAGCCAGATGTCGTGCTCATTGATATGGAGATGCCAGGACTAGATGGCGTCAGCGCCACTCAAGTCATTAGCCAGCAGTTTGCAGATGTGAAGGTGCTGGTACTCAGCATGCATGATGACGAAGCGCTCATTGCAAAGTCAACGCGTGCTGGAGCACTGGGTTATTTGCTCAAAAATACGCCGCCTCAAGAGCTACGGGCGGCGGTTCGATTTGTGCAGCTTGGGTATCCGCAGTATGGACCAGGACTGTTAGACAAGGTTATTTCTGCAAAGGACGATCCTTTACCCAATGGGAAAAATGGCTATGCCACCCATGAAATCCATGACTTTCAGCCGAATGAAGCTTCTCTTGCGGCTGCCTACGCAAGAGAAAAGGCGGAGACCGTCAAACTGCCTTCACTTTTGAATCGAGATTTACCCTTAAACGGGCATCACAACCCTGCAGAGACAGAGCTATCGCTGACGACTTATGAATCTGAGCCGTTTAAGGGTGAAGAACGAGACGCTTCAGCAGGACGATGGAAGCGATATGTCATTTTGGGGGTTGTCTTAAACACGCTACTTTGGGCTTTTTCGATTACGGCGCTAAAGCTCAAGCGTCCGATTTACACCAGTGCTTGGACGTTGGATTTACCAGCGGCTCGTTCTGATACCATTCTGGAGGTTCCAGGGGTGGGTCGCGCAGCCCAAAGTAATGATTCCCCTTACAGTAATTTCATGGTGGCAGACCCTCGCACCAACTACAAAGATTTACTAGAAGGGCAAGAGGTGATGGTCTCTGCTGCCAACATCACAAAGGAATCACCCGAAGACTTTGGCAAGCCCCGTGTTGATGTGGTGCCGAACACAACGCTGATGAAGATTGCCGTCAATGGCTTTAGTCCGACCGAAGCACGTCAAAAGGCGATCGCCTTTCAAAATGCGTTTGACAGTAAGCTCGGGTCGCTTCGCAAACAGGAAGTCTCTCAAAAAAGTCAAAATCTCAAAGGGTCTTTAGATTCAGCGGCAGAACGCCTAAAAATAGCACAGCAGCGCCTGTCTAATTATAAAGTTCAATCAGGGCTAGATTCGGGAGAACAATTGCGAGACTTATCGGTCAATATCGAGTCTCTGCGTCGCCAAAAATCTGAAGTATTGGGTCAGGTTCAAGATTCTACAAACCAGCTTCAGCAGCTCTCGGGCAGCCTAGGTCTTTCGCCACAGCAGGCTGCGGATGCCTTTGTCCTTCAGTCAGATGCAATTTTTCAGCAATATTTGCTGGGCTACAGCAAAACCAGCGCCGAACTGGGCACCTTAGAATCTTCCCTTTCACCTACTCACCCCAAAGTGATTGAAACCCTTGAAGAAAACCAGTCTGCACGGGTACGGCTTTTGGACAGGGGTAAAAAGCTCTTGGGGCGTGAGGTCAATGACGCAACGCTAAAGCAAATCAACGTCAGCAATGGTATTAGCTCTGAAACCCAGCGGAGTGGCCTGTTTCAAACGATGATTACCACAAAGGGAAGGGCCGAAGGGCTAAAGGGACAGGCCGGAGCGTTAGATCAGCAGCTTCAGCAGCTTCAAGGTCTGATGACCTCACTTTCTAATAAAAAATCTGTGCTGGTAAATCTTGAGCGAGATGTGCAGATTGCTGAAGCGATCTTTACGTCAACCCTGGGCAAGCTGGATTTGGCTAACTCCAATATTTCTAATGCCTATCCTCCGGTGACAATGCGCAGTCGCCCCAATTTACCAAAGTCGCCGAGTTCTCCCAAAGTTGTGCCTGTCTTACTGGGCACTTTTGTGGCTTCTGTATTGCTGTCTTTAGGCTTGGCTGCGCTGTGGCTACGCGATCGCCGTTGGTTCCGTCTAAGCCTTCAAAAAGATCGCACAGAAATATCGGCAGACCTGTTGCCCAGCAGTCCTCAGCTTCGGGGCAATACCGTTTATCCTTCTCTGCCCGCGCAGGAATAGTGCAGCTCCTCTATGAAGCCCTGTAACCTGCCCGAAACGCTGATTTGGTACTACATCATTGGCACCTATGCCATTTACTACATCGGCGGACTATATCTTTTTGCGCCGCTGTTAGCGATATTTCTGACGGGCTATCTCTTAAAAAAATGGTGGCTTCAGACGCCTGATACCCCTGAGCATGAAAGAATTCGCGTCTCTATTCCCGTATGGGTTTGGTTGAGTTGCGTGGCGGTGATTGCGATCGCCGCACTCGTGGGTGGCATCAGTGCCGACCTCACCTCTTCCAAAATTATTTTTACATTGGTCAACCGCTGGTTTAGAACCTTCGCCTTAATGGCGCTATTTCCCCTTATTGGTCATTTAAAAATTCGTCCCCAGCTCATCTATCGCGCAGCCTGCATATTCTGTATTCAGAGCCTTGTTCTTGTTTTACTCTTTACGCTGTTTTCTAATCTATTTAATAGCTCTCTTTACTACTTTATTTCGCCACTTTCAAAATTTGGAGGCGGAGAACTTTACTATGATGTCAGACTCTTTGGCGCAGTCATTGACGTTAGTGAAAAACGACTGCAAATGATTGCACCTTGGCCTCCAGCTCTAGGGCTAGTCGGAGATATTTTCTTCTGCTTATGTATGCAAGAAAAAGACAAAAAATTCAAGATCTTCGGTATGACAGGTGCCGCAGCATTGGTCATCAGTTCAGTGTCTCGTGCTGCCATTGTTTGCCTGCCGCTCATTCCTATCATCAGTTGGCTTCTCTCTAGCTTTATGAGTTCCTGGGTGACTTTCTTCCTCTCAGGCATCATTCTAAGTGGAACAATCTTTTTATCTGAGATCAAAGATAAGGTAGATGAATTTGCGACAGCCGTGAATGAATATCGAGGGGGATCAAGCAAAGCAAGAGATATGCTTAAGCAATTGGCATTGGATGGGTGGAAAGAATCCCCGATTTGGGGACATGGAACAATGACAGAAAATGGCCCTGCTTCAGTAGGATTTCGAGGGATTGGATCTCACCACACCTGGTATGGCATTTTGTACGCCTACGGGATTGTAGCGGCAATTCCTTTCGCAATTGCACTTTTATGGAGCTTCTTCGATCTCATCACTAAGGTGGGAACTCACAAACATGCCAATGTAGGCATCTGTATTCTCTGTGTGCTTTTAATATTTTCGACAGTTGATAATATTGACACCTTAACCTATTTGTATTGGCCTGGACTTGTTGTCTTAGGTATTGCATTTAATGAAGAACATCCCGATTTTGACGAAATTAAGAATCCGATTTTCACTAATAATGTAAGAGCTTAATCAAGCCAATATTTTCACCAATATTTAATACAGGAAATCATCTATTGTGCTACAAATTAAAATCCCAAAAGATGACAACAGAACAGTTGAACAGATTGCTAAACACTACACATTAGAAAAAGACTTGGCAGCACAGCTGCTTCATTCGCAAAAAGAAGAGCGTCAGAGTCTTTATACCTCTTTGTATAATCAGCTTTTTCAAGAAATTACCGATCATCCTCAAATTAGCCGAAAAATGGACGCAGAGGCTTCACAAATTGAAGTTCAGCGAAAGATGAACTTAGTGAAGCGCTATCTACAGCCCGATACCGTCTTTCTTGAAGTAGGGCCTGGAGACTGTCAGTTTTCTTTTAGTGTGGCGCAACAGGTCAAGAAAGTTTACGCGGTCGATGTATCCCAGGAAATCACTAAAAATGTAGACGTCCCCCCCAATTTTGAGCTGATTATTTCAAATGGCTGTGATGTTCCGGCACCGCACAGCTCTATCTCAGTTGCCTACAGTAATCAGCTGATGGAACATCTCCATCCTGAAGATGCCTATGAGCAGCTTAAGGGACTCTATGATTGCCTCAAGCCAGAGGGGCTTTATATTTGTATTACGCCCAATCGTCTATCGGGTCCCCACGATGTTTCTAAATATTTTGACCCTATTGCAACAGGATTTCACTTAAAAGAATACACAAATCAAGAACTGTATAGCCTATTTTCAAGCGTTGGCTTTTCAAAAATTACAACCTATGCGGGCGGAAAAGGGGTTTACGTTAAGTGTCCTCGAATCTTAGCTTTACTCTGTGAATCTATTCTCAGTCGATTACCTTTTTTACTTCGGCATCCCATTGGAAACTTGCTACCAATTCGGGCAATCTTAGGCGTTATTTTGGTCGCTCAGAAGTAGATTAATGATGAATACTTCTAAAATTTTTTATAATTTATAGCTAATCGCAAATGCCTAAAGTTTCAATCGTCATCCCTGCCTATAATGCAATGAAATACTTGCCCGAAACCGTGGCAACTGTTTTTGGGCAAACCTATGAAGATTACGAAGTCATTATTGTAAATGACGGCAGCACCGATGACGTGGCGCTTTGGGTTACACAACTCAACCACCCTAAAGTTAGGCTAATTTCTCAAGAAAATCAGGGGTTATCCGGTGCTAGAAACACTGGTATTAATCATGCTCAGGGAGACTATGTCGCACTTTTAGATGCCGATGACCTCTGGCATCCTACGAAGCTAGAAAAACAGGTGAAACTTTTAGATCAGTTTCCTGAAGCAGGCTTGGTCTATACTTGGACCGCATTGATGGACGAAAGCGGTCAGCTTACGGGACGTTTTTTTGGGGCAAAAGATGAGGGGAAAGTTTGGAAGAAGCTCATTGAGTTTAACGTTGTAGGGTGCGGCAGTGTTCCGCTTATTCGTCGCATTTGCTTTGAAAAGGTAGGTTTATTTGATCGAAACCTACGATCTTTTGTAGAAGATTGGGATCTTTGGCTACGGATGGCCCCATACTTTGACTTTAAGGTTGTCAATGAGCCACTAGTTTATTATCGTCAACTGCCTTCTAGTGCCTCTCGAAATTGGGAAGCAATGGCGACCAGCTACCAGATTGTGATTGAGAAAAATTTTAATGCTGCACCAGAAGACATGAAATATCTCAAGGCCAGAAGCAGCGGATTTATGACGCTTAATTTAGCTTGGAAGCCATTACAGGGCTATACGCCCCAACCGAAGATTGCAGCAGAACTGCGACGAAAGGCGATCGCCCAATATCCTCAGATCATGCTGTCAAAGGAATTCTGGAAGCTGACAGTGCTCATCTTTCTAAATCAATGGCTGGGGGCTAATTCTTACAAACACTTTTTGACATTGATATATGCACTACGCCGACGTTTTAAGCAAAGTTCTCAAACGAATTGAAGAGCGTCTTTCAGAAGTTTATCTAGGATAATGCAAAGGTTTTTCTAACACTTTATGGTAAGCAAGAAAATCAAAGAAATCGTTGACGGAAGAGTATTCCGCAACATGAGTTGGCTGGGCAGCGCTGAATTAGTAAACCGAGTCTTTCGTCTTGCAACAACCGTAACTTTAGCCAGATATTTTAGCCAAAAAGAATATGGCTTAATGGCAATTTTATATATATCTTTTGACTTTGCGTTTGTATTTATCAGAAGTGGGATTACCGCAAAAATTGTACAGACAGACGATGAATTGCTTCAGGAAATCTGTGACACTTCTTATTGGATTAATTGGATTACCTGTATTATCGCTTTCTGTATTCAGTGCTTAGCTGCGTATCCCATTTCTCAGTTTTATGGAAGCACCGATCTATTTCTACCGCTGTGCTTTTGTTCATTAACCTATTTAACATTTCCATTCTTTCTCATTAAAGCTTCATTAATTGAACGAAGCAATAAAATGAAGGCTATTGCTTTTATTCACGCGGCTCAATCTATTACAGCAAGCCTCATGATTGTGGGCTTTGTCATTTTGGGGCTAGGGATCTGGTCTATTGCACTTTCCATGTTCTTTTCAACACTTCTATGGGGAGTGGTTAATGTATTAGATTCATCATGGAAAAGACCTAAAAAAGCTACGTTCAAAAACTGGAGAATAGTTGCAAACTTCAGCAAAAATGTTTTAGGGGTAGATCTGCTTAATAGGCTAAGAAGCAATCTTGATTATTTAATTGTGGGTAAGTTTCTTAGCGTTAGTGATTTAGGCTTTTACTATTTTGCATTTAATGCGGGTTCTGGCATTACGATGAACATCGTCAATACATTTCTTTGGGCTTTATACCCTCAGCTCTGTAGCCTTAGAGCCGAACCCCATCGGTTTAAGCTTGAGTATTTTAAAAATCTCAGGGTTATTATGCTCTGTATTGCTCTGGTTGTTATACTTCAATCTTCTTTGTCACAGTTCTATGTGCCTATTATTTTTGGCATTAAATGGATTCCTGCCATTCCAGTTTTAATTTTGATCTGTATCTCTGTTGTTCCTGCTTCGCTCAAGCTGATTAGCTCGATCTTGCTTAATGCCGACGATAAGCCTGAAGTTTCTTTATACTTTGATATTATTTATACGGCTGTATTTACACTCTCTATTCTGTCAGTGGTTCAGTACGGCGTTTACTGGGTTGCTTTTTCAGTGTTGATCTGTCACTCGGTGATGAGCATCATATTTTCGATACTTGCATCCAAAAAAGTCTTTGGATCGCCTTCGTAAGAACGCCTTTGTAAAGACACCCTGGTTGACTGACACCCTGGTTGACTGACAAAACCAATCCCCCTCATCCCCTAACCCCTTCTCCCACAAGGGGAGAAGGGGGACAAGAATAGTTTAAGACCTCTTGCTCCCGTCTCCCGCTCTGGGAGAGGGGTTGGGGGTGAGGGTGAGGGTGAGGGTCTTAAAGTTTTGTCAGTCAACCAGACTAACACCTTTGTACTAACACTTTTAGGGCTAAAGCTTGACTATGATTAACAGCCGTGAACTGGGGAAAACTGGACTACAGGTCTCTCCCCTCGGGATTGGAACGTGGGCCTGGGGAGATAAGCTCGTTTGGGGCTATGGCGATCGCTACGGTCAATCTGACGTTGAGGACGCATTTCGAGCGGCTATAGACGCTGGGATTACTTTTTTTGATACGGCAGAAGTGTATGGCAATGGAGAATCGGAGCGGCTATTGGGTGGCTTTTGCAAAAAGATTTCTGCGCCAGTGCAAATTGCGAGTAAGTTTGGCCCTACACCGTGGCGATTTAGCAAATCTTTTGTCCAGGATGCCCTCAAAGCCAGCTTAGATCGGCTTCAGCTCGAAACCATCGATCTCTATCAAGTTCACTGGCCGATTAGCTTTTTATTATCCCAGGAGGCTCTACTAGAGGCCCTGGCAGAGTCCGTCCAAAAAGGCTTGATTCGCACCATCGGCGTAAGTAACTACGATACGAATCAAATGCAGAAAGCTCACGATATTTTGGCGCGTTTCGATGTGCCATTGGCGGTGAATCAAATGCGTTACTCCCTCATCACGCGACAGATTGAAAAACAGGGTTTGCTGGCGCGATCACGCCAACTGGGGGTCACAATTTTGGCGTATAGCCCTTTGGCTCAAGGGCTTCTAACGGGCAAATATACGCCTGAGAATCGACCTCAGGGCGCTCGCAGTTTTAATTCTCGATTTAAGGCAAAAGGACTAGAAGCGCTCACGCCTGTGCTGAGCACCCTGCGTGAATGCGCAGAAACCCATGACAAAACCTTAGGGCAGGTTGCCCTCAATTGGCTCATGAACCAAGAGGGAATCATTCCGATTCCGGGTGCAAAAAATGCGAAGCAGGCGCAAGAGAACGCAGGCGCAATGGGTTGGTCTTTAACGACTCAAGAAGTTGAGGCTTTAGAGGTAGTCAGTCGCCCTTGGATGTAGCAAGAAGGGATAGCAAGAAAAATCAGAAGAAAAACTCTTTGGCGTAACGCTCGCGTTACGCCATTTTTTTGGACGTAGCAAAATATACCGTACTTGCAGAGCTGTGTACGGTATACAAGTAGGTGTGATTCCTGTTTTTTGGGAACCCGCTCATGCGTTTAGATTCAGGGGAGCACCAATGGTTGCAACAGCACGCACTCAAACGCCTTTCAGCTTAAGTTCTTATCTAGTGAGCGATGGGCCGGCTGGCTTTTTGTTGAGCTGGGTCGCAGGGTTTGTGGATACTTCTGCGTTCATTATTTTATTCGGCATTTTTACTGCCCATGTGACGGGCAACATTGCGTTAGCAGGATCTTCGTTTGTCAGTGACGATGAGGCCAGTACCGTGACTCGTCTGCTAATGCTGCCAACGTTTGTGTTAACCGTGGCGTTGACGTCGCTATTGGCTCGCTATGCGCGACGCAGGCAATGGCCTGTATTTGCGGTGCTGCTGACGGCTGAGGCGATCGCCCTAAGTATTTTTCTCGTCATTGGTACGCAGCTCTCGCCGTCTTTACTCTTAGATGTACAAGAAGACCTGATTCTGCCGATTGGGATGGCAGGCGTCGTTTCAATGGCAATTCAAAATGCCCTGATGAAAGAAGCAAAAGGGGTTTTCAAAAGCTACATCCCCACGACCGTGATGACCGGAAATACGACCCAGCTCACCATTGATGTGGTTCAGTTTTTAAGCGCTAAGTTTTCAAAAGAACAAACCGAACTCACTCAAAAAGAAGCAGAAGAATCGGTGGAGCGAATGAGCCGATTTGTACCTGTGATTGCTGGCTTTGCTCTAGGAGGTTTGGCAGCCGCCTATTTAATTTTGCTCTCAGAAACCTGGTGGAGCCTGGTGCTGCCCCTGATTGTTATTTCTGGAATGGCGATCGCCGCCTATATCCATCACAAACGGGTCACTTTAGCAGCTTAAAGTTCTTGGGCTGGCTTTTAGAGGCTGGCAGATCTGAGTAGAGTCCAAAGGTTCATCACTATAAAAATTGGAGATAACAAGTCACAATGAGACGACTATTAGCATCCATTCTTGCTACCTTAATGCTTTTGTTAAGCATCGGAATATCTGAAGTAGCACAGGCAAAACCACTCCCCATTCTTGCTTTTCCCTCTTTATTTTCAGCAGGGGTAGAGACTGGGGCAGATCTACTACAAAAATTTGAGACAGAAATCTTGCCTCAGCTTGAAAGTGCCCTTAGCCCTGAACAGCGTGAACAGTTTAAGACTGCCGTTACAGATGGAACAAGCTTCCGCAAAGCATTTAAAGCGCTAACCCTAACGCCAGAGCAAAAGTCTCAGGTGGGGACTTTACTCAAATCTCTACCTAAAAAAGACTTTTTTGCGTCTCTGACACCCGATCAGAAACAAAAGCTATTTCTGACCAAAAAAGGTCTCCTCAAACCAACGCCAGAAGAGATTGGGGAAAAAATTGATGCAAAAATGAAGATGGCTACAGGGAAAAGTCCCTTTGCCCCGACTGGCGCTGAAATTGGCGAGAAAATTAGCGCAAAAATGAAGGCGATCAAGAGCAAGGTGGAAGAGGTTGTTCCGTAATGCACTTGGTTTGATCTAAAAAAACTTTATCGACCATTTCGAGCAGGTTCCGAGCAGGTAGAAAATTATTACTACATCACTAGCTCTGATGGCATTGGTTGCAGATGCAGCTGAATTGATGATTGAGGAAGATCTCAAGCAATTTCTGCTCGTGCTGTCGATCTCTTTGAGCATTGCGGTCATTGCTCGGATTTTTGTCTGGGTGCGCCAGATTCCCTACACGCTGCTGCTGGTGTTAGCGGGGGTGGGGTTAGCCTCTTTAGACGTACGGCTGCTCGACCTATCGCCTGGACTCATCCTATTCATATTCCTGCCGCCCCTTTTATTTGAGGCGGCTTGGAATATGAAGTGGGCTGGCATTGTAGAAAATGCTTTACCCATCAGCCTGTTTGCCGTGGGTGGAGTGGTGTTTTCTGTTGCAGGCGTTGCGGTAGGACTTAACCAAATTGCAGGCGTTCCCATCATTACTGCGCTGTTGGTTGGAGCCTGTCTTTCGGCGACCGATTCGGCCTCGGTCATTGGTTTGTTTCGTGAAGTTGGGGCGGGTAAACGGCTCACAACCCTAATGGAAGGCGAAAGCCTTTTCAATGACGGGGCTGCTGTCGTCGCCTTTGGCATTGTGTTAGCCCTAGCGCTTGACTCCGCGAGTCTTAGCCTCTCAGAAACGATTGCCCAGTTTTTAACGGTGACGAGCATTGGCGTTGGGGTTGGGGCACTGATTGGCTTTTGTCTGGCGAGCCTGACGCAGCGGCTGAAATCACCCTGGGTGGAGCAGTCCCTGACGCTTATTGCGGCCTACGGCACGTACCTCATGGTCGAAGAGCTGGGAGGATCTGGCGTGATTGGGGTGGTGACGGCTGGGCTGCTGATGGGCAATCTCGGCTGGGAAAGTCCATCTGCTTCACGACAGTTTATTAAAGAATCTTGGCAGTTTATTGCCTTTTTTATTAATTCTATTGTCTTTTTGCTGATTGGCGATCAGGTCTATTTTCGCCAAATTATTCCGAACTTGCCGACAACGGTGGTGGCGATCGCCGCAGTCATTCTTTCTCGAGCCGCTACCATTTATGGACTAGGCGGCATTAGCAACGGGTTGGCGCAGTCTTCTATCTCTTGGCGCGACCAGACAGTGTTGTGGTGGGGTGGGTTGCGCGGATCGGTTTCAATTGCCCTGGCGCTGAGCATTCCCACAACAGTGGCAGGCTATGAAGAGATTATGGCAAACGTTTTTGAGACGGTGTTGTTTACGCTATTACTCCAAGGGCTAACCACTAAACCCCTCTTAAAATTACTCAACTTAATAGAAGATCGATCGCTTCAGCAAAAATATTTAGAATTGATTGCACGACGAGATGCCCTCAATCATGTCTTGCAATACTTAACCCAAAAGACTCATCCAGATATTGAAGCCCACCAGCTTCAGCAGCAGATAGCCATCACTCAGATGCAGCTAGACACCTTTCAACAAGACATTAATCGGCTACGAGATCAACACCCTGCACTCCAGGCGTTGAGTACTCAAACCCATCAAGAAAAGCTACTGGCGCTAGAAATGTCGGTTTATCATCAGTATATGCAGGCAGGCCTGCTAGAACAGCCGCTTTTGCCTGTACTGCCGCCAAAGGCCGTAGATATTTGACCCTAGCTAAATGCTCAAGCCATAACTTTACACAGGTTTATACGTCAATGTATAGGCCAACAATTAAAATGGGCTAGGTCTTTAAGATTTTCCTTCTAAAGCAAATAAATGTTGGAAAATGATTAAAGCCCTCTTTTCATCCAGGCTCTTAAAAAATCTGAGCGATCTAGATTAATGCTTCGTAACGTTCGCGCGAGTAAGGCGGTTGGACAGGCTCAACGGTGGCTGAGATCGTCTCGAACTTCTTCTTTGCAGGGAATGTTGACCATTCCGTTTATTCTCCAAGTCGTGGCGATTGTGGGGCTGGTAGGCTATCTTGCCCATCGTAACGGTCAGCGCTCCGTCGCAGATTTGACCAATCAGCTCATGGAGGCGGTGAGCAAACAAATTGAACAAAAATTAACCAGCTATCTAGAATCTGCCCAGTCTGTCAATCAAATCACGAGTGATTCGGTGCGTCGCGGTTCGCTAAGCCTTAACTTCGATCCACCCAATGCCCAAACAGAGCAATACCTTTGGCAACAGATGCAGCTCTTTAAAACCCTAAGTTGGATTTCTCTAGGCAATGAAAAGGGGGATTCTTTGGGCGTGTGGCGGCCTGGAGAAGGTCAAAATTTACAGTTTTCAATGTCTAATCCATCCACCCAATATTTTGGAACGTATTACGCCACCAGCAATCAGGGCAGGCGTACCACAAAGCTTAAGGTAGAGCGCCCGACCTTTGATCCTCGAACTCGCCCCTGGTACAAGGCGGCGATCGCAGCTAAACGGGCCATCTGGACTCCAATCTATGCCGGATTTACGCCTGGAACCGTCTTTATTGCAGCGAGCCAACCGCTTTATAGTCAATCCGGTACGTTGCTAGGAGCCGTTGGAACCGATATTTCGCTACAGGGAATTCAAGACTTTCTCGTCAAAAACTCTGTTAGCGCCTCTGGAGGAGTGTTTTTGATTGAGCGCTCTGGGATGCTGGTCGCCAGCTCTAGCCAAGAAAAGCCCTTTCGACTCACCGCAGAAAAATCGCCGCAGCGTGTGAATGTGCTAGACAGTCAAACCCCATCTATTCGTGCCACGGCGCAATCTTTACTGGGGCAAGTAAAAGACTTTCAGAGTATTCAACAGCCACAGAAATTTTACTTTACACAAAATCACCAGGGAGAATTTGTCAAGGTTTTCCCCTTCTCAATGAAGCGCGGCATTGACTGGTTAATTGTCATTGTGGTGCCAGAATCTGACGTGATGGCACAAATCTATAGTGGCACCCGAACCACCACGCTTCTATGCCTAGGGGCATTAATGGGAGTAATTGTCTTGAATACATTTATCAGCCGTTGGCTCGTTAAGCCCATTGTTGAAATCAGTCAAGCCAGCCGAAAAATTGCTCAAGGAGATTTTGACTCTCAGGTTCATGCGCCGAACATCCAAGAGTTGTCTACCTTAGTGAACTCGTTTACTCAGATGAGCCAGGAGCTTCAGCAATCACGCCAGCAGCTTGAAGACTACTCGAGATCGCTAGAGCAAAAGGTGGGCGATCGCACCCAGTCCCTTGAGCAAGAAATTCAGCGTCGAGCTGCGGCTGAAACCGCCCTTCAGGCTGCCAATGAAGCACTTCAGGATCTGGTTTATGTAGACGCACTCACCCAAATTGCCAATCGACGGCAGTTTGATGAACGAATCGTTCAGGAATGGAACAGGCTGAAGCGAGAGCAGCTGCCGCTTTCCTTAATTTTGTGTGATGTCGATTATTTCAAACAGTACAACGATAGCTACGGGCATCAGGCAGGGGATGACTGTCTTTACAACATTGCTCAGACGCTCGCGAAGGCCGTCCGTCGTCCACCAGATCTCGCCGCACGCTATGGCGGCGAGGAGTTTGTTTTGCTTTTGCCCAACACGTCTCTCGAAGGTGCAAAGGATGTTGCAAAAAAGATTCAAACTCACATTCAGGCTTTAGAGTTGCCGCATCCGAAATCGGCGGTGAGTCAGTATGTAACCGCCAGCTTTGGCGTCACGAGTGTCATCCCCACAGAGTCAATCATGCCGGAACAACTACTGCTCAAGGCGGATCGCGCCCTTTATCAAGCGAAGGCTCAAGGACGCGATCGCATTATCGTCGATTAGCCCTTGCAGCACTGGCGCTCAACCAACGGCAAAACGCCAGGCCAGAAGAGAAGCTCATGGAGCCAAACTATGAGGCTGGAGTTGCCTCTATGGCTTTTTCTGTTGTGTTAACCGCTGCCTTTTCGACCTCTTTTAGCTTTTTGGCCTCCTCTTTTTCTGCCAGCTTTAGCTTTTTAGCTTCAGCTTTGGCAGCTTCTTTTTCGGCTTCCTTCGCTAGTTTTAGCTTTTTGGCCTCCTCTTTTTCTGCCAGCTTTAGCTTTTTAGCCTCAGCTTTGGCTAGTTTTTTGGCTTCTTTTTCGGCTGCTTTCGCCGCTACTTTTGCCTCTTTTGCTGCTGTTGCTTCCGCAGCCTCATCAGTCACAGCAGGTGCCTCAATCGCCGCTTCCGCAAGTTGAAAGACAGAAGCAGGATAGTTTGCTATCCCCTCCAAAGAAGCAAAAGTAGCGGGCTGTAGCAAGGCTGCGGCCTGAGTGCCCGTCGGCATTCCAGCCCAAACCCCTATCGCTAATCCCACAGACAGGATGAATGCACTTCGTCTCAATAAAAACTTAAACATAGCCAACGGTTCCTCTCAACCCTATTTGCCAACAATGAACTGAAGTTTGCAGCGCACTGGTGGATGACGCGGCGACCTGTAGTCTACGCTGAAGCACTCCAGTGATTTCCGCCTTATTTGATACAGAATGCCCAAGAATTTCAGTATACGGTATACCTTATCGTGAAAGACTCCCAATTTTTGCTGCGGAGTTTTGCGACACAGATGACAAGAACGCTGCTGCTAATGAAAGAGAGGATCGCAAATGGCACATGCTGGAACTCATGGCGTCGGTGAGACCGAAGCTAAAACCCGCTCAAGGCTGCTCTATGGATTGAACGATAAACCTGTTTTCAAAGATGCTTTATTTGTTGCATTCCAGCACGTTTGCGCAATTTTTATTCCCGTTGTCACGCCGGGGTTAATTATCACGGGTGCATTGGGGTTAGATGCAGGTAAGTCTGCCTACATCTTAGGGATGTCTCTTTTTGTCTCTGGATTAGGCACTTTTATTCAGTGTCATCAAATTGGCCCCATTGGATCTGGGCTACTGAGCGTACAGGGCACTAGTTTTGCGTTTGTAACGCCCATTTTAGCGGTTGTAGCGGTCTCTCTGAAGGGCGGTAAAACCCCTGACGAAACGCTGGCGCTAATTTTGGGGCTGTGCTTTTTTGGCTCGTTTATCCCCATTATGATGAGCCGATTTTTACACCTGACCCGCAAGATTTTTACGCCATTGGTAACGGGTACTGCGGTCACGCTGATTGGCCTAACCCTGATCAAGGTGGGGATGTTTTATATGGCGGGTGGCGGCAAGGCCAAGGCGATCGCCGCCAAGATGCCCGAAAGCCCCCTTGCCTTTGGCAGTTTGCAGAACTGGGGACTCGCCATTTTGGTTTTTGCCATTGTGGGCGTATGCAGCGCCAGCCCCAACCGATACTTAAGAATGGGCTCGGTCATTATTGGTTTATTTACTGGCTTTTTGATCTCCATTTTCTTAGGCGTTGCTGACTTCAGCAAAATGGGCACACTCCCGCTGATCAACTTCCCCATTCCGTTTCGATTTGGTCTTGGCTTCGATTTTGTAACCTTTATCTCTTTTGTCATTATCTATATCACCCTGACCCTAGAGGTACTGGGCGACCTCACCGCCACCTCAATGGTTTCTGGTGAACCCATCGTGGGAACCACCTATATGCGACGGCTGAAGGGCGGCATTTTGGGAGACGGCGTTAACTCTCTCATTGCGTCAATCTGCGGCACGTTCCCGATTGTGACGCCTGCTCAAAACAACGGTATTATTCAACTCACAGGGGTTGGAAGTCGCTATGTGGGTTACTATATCGCGGGGATTCTGATGTTCTTTGGCTTATGCCCTGTAGTGGTGGGTGTACTTTTAGCCATTCCAACCTCAGTGGTGGGTGGCGCAGTCATGATGATGTTTGGAACCGTTGCGGTGGCTGGGTTCAACATCTTACGCGAAATTGAAATGGATAACCGAGCCTTTGTGATTTTGGCAATTTCTTTGTCTGCTGGCTTGGGTGTAACCTTTTTACCAGAGGCATTAGAGCAGTTCCCTGCGGGAGCCAAAAGCGTTTTAGAATCTGGCATTGGGACAGGCTCTATCTGTGCGCTGGTCTTAAACTTGGTGGTGCCCCATGCTAAAGCAGAAGTCGAACCTGAGATGGCATCCCTGGAAGCCGTTGCGGTTGAAGATTAGCCTTAAGAGATCACTCGTTTGCTTACGCTCAGCAGGCTTCAGAATTGGTCTGAAGCCTGCTTTGTTTTTGAATGCCTCTAAAACCCTATTGCTTTGACACACCCATGGCGACTTTACTGGTTAAAAACATTCACACCCTCGTCACGATGGATGCCAACCGACGAGAGCTACACAACGCAGCTATTTTTGTGCGAGATCAGGTGATTGAGCAAGTGGGAACAGCGACAGAACTGCCCCAAACGGCAGATGAGGTTCTGGATTTGGGCGATCGCCACATTGTGCTTCCGGGTTTCATCAATACTCACCACCACTTCTTTCAGACCCTGACAAGGGTGATTCCAGCGGCGCAAAACTGTAGCTTATTTAACTGGCTAGAAGCGCTCTACCCTATGTGGTCAAGGCTTACGGCGCAAGGGGTTTATGTAAGCGCCCAAATGGCGGCAGCAGAACTGATGCTGTCGGGCTGTACTACCGCGAGCGATCACCTATAT
Organism: Acaryochloridaceae cyanobacterium OTE_75_metabat_521; assembly: GCA_031387975.1. GTDB lineage: Bacteria > Cyanobacteriota > Cyanobacteriia > Thermosynechococcales > Thermosynechococcaceae > JAAURS01. The sequence goes on from JANNDV010000270.1 coordinate 20,722, forward strand.
CTATTCCCGAATGACTGCACCTTGGATGATGAAATTGCGGCGATCGCCGAGATTGGGCTGCGGTTTCATGCCAGTCGAGGCAGCATGAGCATGGGGGTGAGTCAGGGCGGGCTACCGCCAGATCACTTAGTTGAGCAAGAGTCTGAGATTTTGAAAGACTCCCAGCGGCTGATTGAGCAGTACCACAATAATGACCGTCACGCGATGCTGCGGATGACCCTTGCGCCCTGTTCTCCCTTCACCGTTTCGCCCAATCTGCTGCGAGAGTCGGCGGCGATGGCGCGGACGTATCCAGGGGTGCGGCTGCACACCCATCTTGCCGAGAATCAGTCTGATGTGGCCTATAGCCTCGATAAATTTGGCCTGATTCCAGGGGATTTTGCAGAATCGGTGGGCTGGCTTGGGGAAGACGTATGGCACGCGCACTGTGTGCAGTTGAGCGATGATTCTATTTCAAAGTTTGCCAAAACCGGAACGGGCGTGGCGCACTGCCCTTGCAGCAATATGCGCCTTGCCAGCGGTATTGCGCCCATTCGCAAAATGTTAGATCAGGGCGTGCCCGTGGGCTTAGGCGTAGATGGTTCGGCCTCTAATGACGGTGGCAATATGCTTCAAGAAGCCAGAGCTGCTTTTTTACTGGCGCGGGTGCGAGACTGTGACCCAACAGCGATGACAGCACGAGAGATGCTAGAGGTAGCAACCCTCGGCGGGGCAAGGGTGTTGGGACGAGATGATATTGGGGCGATCGCCCCTGGCATGTCGGCGGACTTTATTGCGATTAATACTGACCGCCACTCTTTTGCTGGGGCGCACCATGATTTAGTGGCGGCAGTCATTTTTTGTCTGATTGATTCTGTAGACTACAGCTTTATCAATGGCAAAAAGGTAGTGGATCAGGGGCAATTGACGACCATTGATTTGACTGCGCTGGTCAAAAAACATAACCAGCTTGCGAAACAGCTCGTAGACCCGTAATGGCTGATTACTTAGCAATGGCTTGGAAGATCGCAATCATAAATCCATAGGCGATAAAAATGAGCAGGGTGCCAATGAGGTTGGTTGGGGAAGGAGAGGGCGATTCTCGCCCCAAGTTTTCTGCGACAGCCTGCCGAGGCTTCAGCCAAAAATTCAGAAGCATTGTGGTGAGGGGCATGACCACCCAGGTCAGCAATGAGCAGCTAATAAGGTTGTTGACAAACATTTTGGGTGCCAGTGACCAATCGCCTAAAACCCCAAAGTGAGAGAAAAAGAGGGTTTCTAGCATGACGGTGGGGTATAGCCCAAACAGCACCGCAAAATTTTGTTTCCAGGCAGGGGTGCTTGCCTCTGCGTCGTTGCGGTTGCCAAACCAACCCTCAAACCCCGTCTGAATTTTGTAGCGGTAGGAGCCAAAGTTTTTTTTCCCTTTCGCAATAATTTGATGGCGAAGGTCGGAATCTAGCCATTCGCCCAGATGAGCGGAGGAGTCAAAGTGAACCACAATGTACCATTTCTCCTGCATCCCCTGGATGGGTCGGCACAGGTCGGTTTTGAGGTAGCCTGTAAACTGTTGTAGCCCTGCCCGAATTTCTGACTGCCATTGCAGAAACTGCGCTTCTTTGTTGTGTGCAATTTTGTCATACTCAATCACAATGCTGGCGTTAGATTCTGGCTCGGATTGGTTTGTCATTCTGAGGAGAAACGTCGGGAATGGTTTGCTCGTAATGTAACAGACGTATGATGCTCAACCAGTTGTGATGGTTACACTAAGATCTAAATGGGGCTAACTTTTTTGTGGGCAGTCGTGGGGACTGTCCTCTGAACAGGCGAATGCAAAAGCTGATAGCGGATGAATGACAATGGCAAAAAAGGGGTTTGGTCAGTCTATACCGCCAACACGAAGAATCAAGAACTTTATGCGCTTGTTTATGGAGCGCGTTGTTGAGGCAAAGGGTAATGAGACAAAAATCCATCAGTTTTTGAAGTCTAAAAAGGAAAATTTAGATGAAACGCTGTTAGATGCCTTACCTTCAATTTTTGCGACTTTAACAGCCGATCGGTTGCCAAATGAACGTGACAATATTGCTGCGTTGTTTGGAACTTTTGGTAACTTAGTTCAGAATTTTCCTTTAGGCGATCAAATGCTGAACCTAGAGTTAAGCATTGCCGCCTATGAGTTGTCTTTACAGGTCTATACCCGTGAGGCATTCCCAGAAGATTGGGCAGGGACGCAAAACAATCTAGGAACTGCCTATGGTGCTCGACTGCGCGGAGAACGTGCAGAGAACCTTGAAAAGGCGATCGCTGCTTGTGAGTTGACGTTACAGGTAAGAACCCGTAAGGCATTCCCAGAAGATTGGGCAGTGACGCAAAACAACCTAGGAATTGCCTATAGTGCTCGACTGCGCGGAGAACGTGCAGAGAACCTTGAAAAGGCGATCGCTGCTTATGAGTTAGCGTTACAGGTAAGAACCCGTGAGGCATTCCCAGAAAAATGGGCAATGACGCAAAACAACCTAGGAACTGTCTATAGTGCTCGACTGCGCGGAGAACGTGCAGAGAACCTTGAAAAGGCGATCGCTGCTTGTGAGTTGGCGTTACAGGTTTATACCTGTGAGGCATTCCCAGAAGATTGGGCAGCGACGCAAAACAACCTAGGAACTGCCTATGGTGCTCGACTGCGCGGAGAACGTGCAGAGAACCTTGAAAAGGCGACCGCTGCTTGTGAGTTGGCGTTACAGGTTTATACCCGTGAGGCATTCCCAGAAAAATGGGCAGTGACGCAAAGCAATCTAGCTGGGCTATTAGTGCAACGCACCTCACTGACAGACAACTGCATCGACTTAGATACTGCAATTACTCTGCTCCAGTCAGCTTTAGAAGTTACAGCTTCGGGCAGCCCTACCTTCATTAATATTCAGTCTTCCTTGGGTAATGCTCTCTCTCGTCGCTACGAGCACAGTCAAAATTCCAGCGATCTTAAGCAGTCTTTGCAAGCCTATAAAACCGCATTAGATGCCATAAGCCCAGAACACTACGACCGAAAAGAAATCTGGCAAGCCTTACCTACCACTCAATCTATTTTAGGTGGTCGCTTAGTGCGAGACGGTCAATGGCAAGAAGGGCTACAGCTTTTACTAAACAGCGTTAATCAACTCAGTACCAGCGATAATCCCCTCGCCCATGCCAATGCCCTCTTCCAAACGGGACGCGCCCACGAAATCCTCTCCGATTGGGACAACGCCCGTCTTTACTATCGAGATGCCCTTCGCCTCTACGAACACCTTCAAGATCAGACTGGCATTGCCCAAAGCAGTGCTGGCGTAGGTGGCGTACTTGTCTCTCAGGGACACCTAGAAAAGGGGCTTGCTGAATTGGCTAAAGCGCGCGAGAGTTATCATCAATTGCAGAAGCACGACAAAGCGGCTGAGGTGGAGAATCTCTATCAAGCCACCCAAAAAGCAATAGAACGACAGGCAATTGAGGCGTATGTATGACCACTGGTAAAAATATTTTTAGGCAGTCGAGAAATAACGTTCAGCGGTTAGGACTCAGTGAAATCCCTTTCACTGAAAGCCCCACCGACCTGCAAAGCGGAACCCTGCAAAATATTTTCACTGGACGAGAAAAAGAACTGGGTCAGATATTTAATCTGTTCCAAAGTCGTGAGCGCCGTCGAATTATGGTCTATGGTCGCCTAGGGATCGGCAAAAGTGCCTTTCTGCTAGAAGTTTTGGCCGTACTCCGCAGCGAAATCCCAGAGATGCTGACCACCTACATCTCCTTACCTGCAAATTTAGACCTCCCCACCACCGCACTCATTGCCCTAGCACGAGCAATGCCTGAGGACGAATGGGCACAGCAACAGCTCTACCAAATGGGCATCCCCACCGCAACCATTTTAAAAGAGCGCAGTGCTGAAGTTAGCGCAAGCTTTGGCCTTGGCGGCAAAATGGGCGAGAAAGACCTACCCATCACCAAACCGCAATATCCCACCGTTAGCCTAGATACGCTGCTAGAGAGAGCACAAGAGAAATATCCCCAAGGCGTTGTGATTGGGATTGATGATCTAGACAAGCAAAACCCCAGCGTCGTGCGGCAACTCATGCACGATGCTCAAGGCATGTTAAAAGGACGCGCCTGGTTTATCCTCACAGGGCACCCAACGGGAATGACCGGAGACTTACTCACCAGTGAACGCGGTCTTTTCGATTTACAACTGAAGCTCGAAGAGCTGGATCAGCCCACCATGTATCAAATGCTGATCAACTATCTCAACAGCGCCAGAATTGATAATGACTGTACCGATCCAACAGACCCACGTTCTGTACTGCCCTTCTTGCCCGAAACCGCAAAACGTTTTTGCGAAGTCTCATTAGGCAAACCGCGCTTGTTTAATCGCTTAGGCAACACCATCCTCTCCACTGCTGCCGATCTTCAAGCAACCGTGATTAACCCTGAAGTTCTTGAGCAAGGGTTAAGAGCTGCTGCCCCCACTTTGCGTCAGCAAGCTGCCTTAAATGTGCAGGAAGAGCGGGTTCGGATTTTACTGCAACGGCGCGGTAGCCTATCGGATGAAACGATTACGATAGAAGACCTCGAACAGCTAGGTGTTCGTAGCTTTAGCGATATTCTGCCCTTTCTAGAAAGACTAGAAGAGGCAGATCTCGCCCATCAGCTCAACCAAGATGCCGCCAAGGCGTTTGCACCCATTCCTCTCCCCTCTGCGGATGACGAACTGCCTCCCATCAAAATGAGCTAAAGGCAAAACTTTAGCTAAGGACAAAATTCACCAATTTACCAGGCACAACGATCGCCTTTTTAACGGTCTGCCCCTCTAGATATCGCTGCCCCACCTCAGAAGTACGAGCATAGGTTTCCAACTCCTCGCGGGTGGCGCTGGCTGGCACCTGAACCGTGCCGCGCGTCTTGCCCATCACCTGAATCACGAGGGTCAACTCATCGGAAATAAGGGCATCGGGGTCAAGCTTAGGCCAGGGCTGCTGATGAACTGAGCTAGTTTTGCCAATCTGTTTCCAGAGTTCTTCGGCAATGTGGGGGGCAAAGGGTGCCAGAAGGGTAATGAGGGTTTCGATGCCTTCGGTGTAGACACCCGACTGTTTAATACCAGCATCATTGAGGGCATTGCTGAGCTTCATGAGTTCAGAGACAGCGGTGTTGAACTGGTATTCATCCTGAAGGTCTTCGCTCACTTCTTTGATGGCGGTATGAACGGCGCGACGGAGATCTTTTTCTGCTTTGATTAGCGGTTTGGTGGAAGAAGAGGGCGCAATGCCTTTCGCCCCTACGGAGGATTCGGTGACGAGCCGCCATACGCGGTTAAGGAATCGGAACTGGCCTTCTACATCAGCATCGTCCCATTCCAAATCTTTTTCGGGTGGGGCTTTGAACAAAATGTTCATCCGAGCGGTGTCTGCGCCGTACTTGGTAATGACTTCCCCAGGGGCAGTGCCGTTGTGCTTAGATTTGGACATTTTTTCATAGACAATCTCCAAAGCATCCCCTGTCTCTGGATCGACGGGGTTCGCTAAATCCTTGATGTTTTGAGGAATGACATAACGTTCGGTTTTGGGGTTTTTGTAGGTTTTGCCCTGCACCATGCCTTGGGTAAGCAAACGCTTAAAGGGTTCGTCACAGGTGAGTAAACCGCGATCGCGCATCACCTTCGTAAAAAACCGCGAGTAGAGCAGGTGCAAAATCGCGTGCTCAATGCCGCCGACGTATTGGTCTACGGGCATCCAGTCATTGGTCACTGCCGGATCAAACGCCGCCCCTGAGTTCTGAGCGTCGGGATAGCGCATAAAGTACCACGACGAACACATGAAGGTATCCATCGTGTCGGTTTCGCGCTGGGCGGGGGTGCCGCAGGTGGGACAGGGCACATTCACCCAGTCTTCTAACTTGGCTAAAGGTGAACCTTTCCCTGAGAATTCAACATTATCAGGAAGTTTGACAGGGAGTTCCGAGTCAGGGACGGGAACTACGCCGCATTGGGGACAATGCACCACCGGGATCGGACAGCCCCAGTAGCGCTGGCGCGAGATTAGCCAGTCCCGTAGACGGTAGTTTGAGGTGCCTTTGCCCTTGTGGATGGCTTCGAGGTGGGCGATCGCCGCTTCCACACTCTTCCCCTTACCCTTCCCAGCCGGAACCCCATCCAAGGGTTCCGAGTTCACCATTACGCCTTCACCCGAATAGGCGGCAGCTAAAGTCTCCCCATCCAAAGTCTGATCTTGGGGCTGCACGACTACTTTAATCGGCAAATTGAAGGTCTTCGCAAACTCAAAGTCACGCTGGTCGTGGGCAGGCACTGCCATAATGGCACCCGTGCCGTAGTCCACCAGCACATAGTCCGCAATCCAAACCGGAATCTTTTCGGCATTGACGGGGTTAATCGCATAACCGCCCGTCCAGACCCCCGTTTTTTCGCGTCCCTCTGCCGTGCGATCCATCTCGCTTTTACCCGCTGCTTCGGCTTGGTATGCCTTAATCGCTTCAGATTGAGCAGGGGTAGTTAATTTCTCAACTAACGGATGCTCTGGCGAAATCACCATAAACGTTGCACCCCAAAGGGTATCAGGGCGGGTGGTAAAGACCGTGAGGTCATCACCGTCTTGGGTCGTAAAGGTAACATGGGCACCGATAGATTTTCCAATCCAGTTGGCCTGCATCAATCGCACCCGTTCCGGCCAGCCGCTGAGCTGATCCAAGTCTTGCAAAAGCTGCTCGGCATAGTCTGTAATTTTGAAAAACCACTGGCGCAACTGCTTACGCTCTACCTTTGCCCCCGATCGCCAAGATTTCCCTTCGCTATCCACCTGCTCGTTTGCCAAAACCGTCTGATCAATCGGATCCCAGTTTACGAGGGCTTCTTTTTGATAGGCCAAGCCCATGTTCAAAAACTGGAGAAACAGCCACTGCGTCCATTGGTAATAGTCAGGGGAGCAAGTGGTCACTTCTTTATCCCAGTCAAAGGAGATGCCCAAATCCTTGAGCTGTTCGCGCATCTGGTCAATATTGGCGTAGGTCCACTTCGCAGGCGGGATGTTCCGCTCGATCGCCGCATTTTCCGCAGGCAGGCCAAAGGCATCCCAGCCCATCGGGTTTAAGACGCGAAAGCCCTGCATCCGCTTATGGCGAGCGATAACGTCCACGATGGTATAAACCCTGACGTGCCCCATGTGGAGGTTCCCAGAAGGATAGGGAAACATAGACAGCGCATAGAACTTAGGCTTGCTGCTCTCGGCAGGG
>JANNDV010000003.1:0-30908 GCA_031387975.1 Acaryochloridaceae cyanobacterium OTE_75_metabat_521
GGGAGAGGGGAGCCGGAGTTTCTTGTTCCCCTTCTCCCGCTCTGGGAGAAGGGGTTAGGGGATGAGGGAATGCAGAGCGTATCGCTTCTAAACAATTCTGTAAGTTATTTAATCCACGATCCTAAGCTATTTTGTTCATAATCCCAAAATCACGGCTGAAACATTCTATGTCCCGTTACTCTAGCAATGTCTCAAAGCGTGGGCGGGAATGGCGATGACATTGACCCTGGAGACAAGCATGCTGTGGGACGAGTATTGTCTTATGGAGGTCTGTCTGGCTTGGCTCACTAGGGCTGTCGTTGCCCATGCCAATTTTTGAGGAAATCAAATCTTTATGACCAACGCAAATGTTTCACCATCTGGGCCTAAAAAACCGCGATCGCCGTGGATGTGGGTTGGGCTGGGCTGTGGCGTAACCGCTTTGCTGACCTTCGGTGGCTGCGTTGCTTTTTTGGGCTTTGTCGGCAACCGAGCCGCCCAAGAAATTAGTAAACCCCTCAATCAAAAAGAAGTGATTGCAAAGCTAGGCGATACGCCCATTTACCAGCCCAGCACCTTCAACGAAGTCATGACCAAAGGCGCACGGTTTGGTAGCTCCCTGTTTCCAGGCGAAATGGTTTCTGCGGCAGCCTTTGATACTAGCGCTGACCCCAATCAGGTCATCGACTGGTATCAACAGCAGCTTTCAGAGAAAGGGTACCAAAAATTGCCTGGGCAATCTAATGTCAACAGTAAAGCAACCCAGGTCAGCTTTCAAAAAGGGTCAGAAAGTATTATTGTCCAAATTCAAGAAGCGACGTCAGCAACAAGCCCCAAAAAATACACGTTTCTCTTAATGCGCATGAAACCTCCAGCTTCCAAAGCGTCTTCTTAGAGATTGCTATCGGGAAGCTCTTCGCGAAAATCGAGAATGCTCTGCATACTTTCCTTCACTAAACTTCTGAGATCTTGATTCAGGGGCACAACGCTGTTGGGGCCAAACCACTTATCAAAAACGGTAATGGAGGAGGGTTTATTTTTAACAAAGCCCTGCATAAAGCTCAGCAAAGCGTAGTTTGTCTTATCGAGCAGCTTTGAATTATTTTCAGGCACCATACAGGCAACGCCTTCTTTAGAGTACGGGTAGCTATCTACCTGAAACCCTTTATTTGAGGTTTGTTGGAGCCAACCTTCTAAAAGCAGGCCATCCCCAGCAAAGCCGTCAACTTTGCCATCTTGGAGCGCCTTATAGCCTTCAGCACGGTCTTTGAACAGCACAATCTGAGCTTTGGGCTGCGCCCGTCGAATAGAGTCTTCGTTTGTGGTTTTGGGCAGTGCGCCAATGCGCTTCCCTACCAAAGACTCTGGCCCTGGAAGGGCCGTGCCGCGCTTAATCAATAATCGGGTTCCGGTAATGCCGTAGCTCACCGAAAAATCAATGAGTTTGTCGCGCTCCCAGGTAAAGCTGCTGCTGTCACACACAATATCAACATCCCCAGCTTGCAGTTTAGGAATGCGTTCTCCTGGTGTGACCGCCACCAGTTTGAGGGTAATAGGACGCTTGAGTTCTTTCTCAATCTGGCCTTTGATGAGCTGAAGCATGTCTACGGAATAGCCCATAAGCTGCCCTTTGTCGTTGGCATAGGCCAGCGGAAAGGCATCTTTGCTGGTACCAGCCGTAAGAACACCCGTTTTGGCAACTTTTTCTAAAACGGTCTGAGCAGAAGCCAATTGCGGCAGCGCCAGAAGCGCCAGCAGAACGCCTAGGGCAGAGTATTTTAAGGGATGGAATTTGTACAACACTTGTTTTTGCCGCATATCCAGAAGTCCTTAAACCAGTAGATTCTGGGTCAATATGGGTCGTATCTTACCACTGCCAGTCAAATGCGCCACGTTATCTTCGTAAATCAAGAGCGTCGCTCTATCTCGGACAATCTAGAGGCTTAGTAAGCTAAAGCAGGGAGCGTGATGTAAAACTGGCTGCCTTTGTCTTTGCCTTGGGATATTGCCCAAATTTGCCCCCCAATTTGTTCGGCTAACTGCCGACAGATGGCTAGCCCCAGGCCAGTCCCTCCTACGGCTCTTTGTAGAAAGTTTTCTGCTTGGTTAAACCGCTCAAAGATAGTCTCTAGCTGATAAGGTTCAATGCCGCAGCCTGTATCGGCAATCTCAATTTCTAGCATGGGCTGAGCTAACAGGGGCTGAGATTGAATCGGTTTTTGAGGGGCGGTCGCGGTCTTGGTTTTAACTCTGAGCGTAACCGTACCTGTGGGGAGCGTAAATTTACAGGCGTTGTCTAAGATCTTGCTCAAAAGCTGAAATAATGCCTCACCATCGGCGATCGCCAGGGGCAGTCCAGATGGTACCTCTACAATCAGCGTTGGCAACAATCGAGGTTGTGAGGCTGTTTGGAGATGAGTAATGGCTAAAGCGATGAAGTCTGACACATTAAGTGGTTCTAACTGCCAGGTTGTGAGATTGCTTTCAAGACGTGACAACAGCAAAAAATCTTGAATCAGTTTGCGGAGTCGCTCGGAGTCTGTTAGAGCCGTCTTGACCATCGACCGTTGATACTTCAGAGGCATATTGGGTTCTTCCTCTAGGCTTTCTAAACAAATCTGAATGGTAGAGAGTGGGGTGCGTAACTCATGCCCCACAATGGCAATCAAATTGGTTTGCGTTTGTTTGGTGGCCATCAGCTGTTGGTTAAGCTGATGAAGGTTCACGTAAGCCTCTGCCTGAAGCAGCACTAAACCCACTTGCGCCGAAATTGCAGCCAATAAATCGCGCTCAGCACCTGACCACAGATGAGGATGGGCTTGGTGTAGCTCCAAGACCGCTAAACACTGCTTCTGATAGAAAATGGGCACCAGCAGACAAGACCGAATCTGCGCCTGTGCCAACTGCTGCTGAAGGTCTGGGTAAGTCTGAATGCCTGAGTCTTGAGTGGTATCTGCGATCGCTACCATATTGCCCTGGTCTAAGATCGGCTGAAATTGAGGATGGATGGCTAAACACCAGTTTTGACTCAGCAGACTGGGTAAAGCGGGGTGAGTAGACTCGTACATCATCCCTGGCACCGCGCGAGACACGGTAGATAGTTCAATCGGCAGCCGATAAATCAAGCTGCGACAGCGCCCAAACAATCTTGAAACTTCTTGAAGGGTCATGGACAGCACATCTTCTGGCTTAAGCGACTGCCGAATGGTCGCCGTGACTTGGTTCACCAAGCGCTCCTGCTGCTCTTGAATTGCAATGCGGCGGTAGGCTTTGACCTGCTTATACTGACTGGCCTGAAGATAGGTCACAAGGCGATCGCTAAAGAGTCGAATATTCAGTTCTGCTGGGGAAGCATTCATCGGCATACTCTCCTGCACCGCAGCTAGCCCATAGTGCTGTTTTGCCTGCTTAATTTGGGTGGCTAAGTCAGGGCGATAGCTCCTAATATGCTGGAATAGCAGCAGTGCGGCTTGCTTGCTTACCATCGGGTCAAAAGTCCAGAACCCCCGAAATTGACGGGCAGAATCGAGGGCGATCGCATCTACGGGTGCCGCGTACTCTCGACAAATTAGACAGGCACTCTGATGCTGTCCAATAATGACCAAATGCCATTCGTGAGCCAGCGCATCGGCAGGATCGAGTCCAATGGTGGGGTATGTTGTCGAAGCAGAGGCAAAATCGGTTTCAGGTGCAGCCAGAATGTAGAGCTGGTCGGTACATTGGGCAATGCGCTGATACCGTCCGGCCTCTTGTCGGTAAAATCGTTCCTGCTGAAAATTTGCAATCACGAGGGGATTTTCTAACCCCGCCAGCACCAAATCCTCCATTGCATGAGAAAGCGCCGTCAACGTTGTTTTGAAATAAATTTGAGCCTTAATGCTAGGCACCGCCTGGAGTAAATCCTGTAGCAAAGAGCCAGATGTTTTCATGCTCTTTACCCCTACCGAGGCGAACGGGTTACAGCTGGCACAGCGGAGGTTGACCCATCAACCATCACCAGATCTCGCCAGATTGCTGGGTTCAAATTCGTCAGACTCGTTTCTACTTGCGTCCAGTCAATCGTTTGGAAAATCGTATCCGACCAGTTCGCATGACTCACAATGGCATGAGAGAGGTGGGCTTGACTGAGTTTGGCTCCGGTCAAGTTTGCCCCTGTCAGGTTGGCATAGCTTAGATTTGCCCCCGTCAAGTTTGCCCCTGTCAGGTTGGTAGAACGGAAATCAGCCAGTCGCAGATCGGCTTTATGCAAACTCGCTCGCTCACAGTTAGAGTCACTCAAGTTTGCCCTAACCAGACTAGCCTGCTCAAGGTGGGTTTCCATTAACCTGGCTTGCCTTAAATCAGCACGCCACATCATCGTTTTATACAGTGAAGCGTCGGTAAGATTTGCCGCGCGCAAGCTGACCTGCGCTAAATTGCTGCTCATTAGCTTAGAGTGCGCTAAGTTAATGCCGTTCAGACAGTACTCGCTCAGATCGATGAATTCTAGGCTGCTCCCCATAAAGCTGCGCTGGCCTTGAGCGTACTGCTCAAGCAACGCCTTTGCATCTAGGAGTTGGAGATTAAACATACCTTAAAATGTAGCTCCACTGAACAATCTGTACTGCCTTGGGCGCTGCGTTAAAAAGCTTTGCTCTGGCAGGCGTGAGTTTATCGTTTTGGAACGACGATTTTCAAAACCGGGTTCTCTGGAAAACTGGCGATGACAACGATTTCTGAATCGCACCTTGTTAACTTATGTAAATAAATGTAACAAATGTTTGCGGCCTTGGCAAATTCCCTACACAAAAATGGGGATTGCAAGCGGTTAGAGGCGATCGCGATGCAGCTATGGGCGAGAGCTTAACCGATAAGAGTAGAGCCGACTCGCTTTTGAAGCATCCTGGGTATAGGATCGACACCAGAGACGATTGAGCCAAATTCTAAAATTTTATTCGTGCTGCACTTTGAGAAGACCAGCTTAGTCAATGCATCGCCTGATGTTGTGTGGCGATTCCATGAGCGCCCCGATATTTTGCAAATTCTTACCCCGCCCTGGCAGCCTGTGCAGATTATTCGGCGAGAGGGTGGGTTAGGCGTTGGCGCTATCTCTGAATTTCGGCTGTGGATTGGCATTGTGCCCGTGCAGTGGGTAGCAGTGCATACCGCCTGTGAGCCGAATTATTCCTTTGTAGATGAACAGCAAACGGGACCCATGGCTTTCTGGAAGCACCGCCATCAGTTTGAGCTGCAAGGGGATGCCCAAACCTTGCTGACCGATGCCATCGACTACGCACTACCCGGCGGTGAGCCAGTTGAGCAACTGCTGGAATGGTGGGTGAATCAACGCCTCTCGGATATGTTTGACTACCGTCACCAAGTCACGCGGCAGCATTGCGAAACCATGGATGAGCGCAAATAAGCATTTCGGTCGTCTGAATCATCGCTAAATCGAAGCGCTGTAGCGATCAACTTTTTGAGTAAATGGGCACCCTTAACGAAAGATTTAGGGGGAATTTACGATGAAATCAGTTTGGCTCACCAATACGCTGCATCCCACAAACGTAACGCCAGAGACCTTCGCACCGTCAGATTTTGGAGTAGATCACCCCTATGCGGTTTGGAAAAAGTGGCTTTCTGATAAATCCCTCGGCGAACCCCAGGCTATCGACGGGCTTTCGGCAGATGACCTGAAGGCGCAAGGGTATGTCGGGGTTTATAAGTGCGTTTTGGGTTAGAACGCCGACTAGAACCGCGCTGAAATAAACGTCAGTCCGTGGCGCTTTGCTAGAATGCTAAAGCGCAGCTGCCTGCCAGTCTTCTGACCGCGTCCCATCTCAGCGTTTTATATCCCTATCCGTCTGCCTTAGACTGGTGCCGTTTACGGCGACAGACCGATTTTACTTCTGGAGTTTCATGTCTTTTTCTAAACTCGGTCTGTCTGATGAAATTATCCGTGCCGTAACCGCACGTGGATATACAGAACCCACTCCTATTCAATTGCAGGCAATTCCTGTTGTTTTGTCGGGTCAAGATTTACTGGCAGGTGCCCAAACGGGTACGGGTAAAACCGCTGGCTTTACGCTGCCGATTTTGCAGCGACTCTCTGCTAAAAAAGTGCAGGATTTACCCACCCGTCGCCCACCCGTTCGTGCGCTAATCCTCACCCCCACTCGTGAGCTTGCGGCTCAGGTCGAAGAAAGCGTCAGAGAGTACGGCAAACATCTTAATCTCAACTCAATGACGGTGTTTGGTGGGGTTAGCATTAATCCCCAAATTCGGCAGTTGAGAGGCCGTGTCGATATTTTGGTTGCTACGCCGGGTCGTCTGTTAGATCACGTCCAGCAGCGCACCGTCGATCTCTCTCAGATCGAGATTTTGGTTTTAGATGAAGCAGATCGAATGCTGGATATGGGCTTTCTGCCGGATATCCGCCGCGTTTTGGCACTGCTGCCGCAACAGCGACAAAATCTGCTGTTTTCAGCCACCTTCTCTAGCGAGATTAAAGCTCTTGCTCAAAAGATGCTCAACCATCCTGTTTTGATTGAGGTAGAGGCGCGTCACCCCAAGGCTGAACTCATTGAGCAAAAAATCTACCGAGTAGATCGCGCCCAAAAGCCCTTCTTGCTGACCCACCTCATTAAGCAGCACAACTGGTTTCAGGTATTGGTCTTTACCCGCACCAAGCATGGCGCAGATCGGCTCTCTAAACAGCTTAACCAGGTGGGCATTCCGGCTTTAGCCATCCACGGCAACAAAAGCCAGATGGTTCGCACCCGAACCCTGGCGCAATTTAAGGATGGTAGCCTTCAGGTATTGGTTGCCACCGACATTGCGGCACGCGGCATCGACATTAGCGAACTGCCCCAGGTCGTCAATTTTGACCTTCCTAACGTGCCCGAAGACTACGTGCATCGCATTGGTCGTACCGGACGTGCGGGTACAGAAGGCGAGGCGCTTTCTTTGGTCTGTGCCGATGAGTTTAAGTATTTAGCCGATATTGAAAAGTTAATTCGGCGATCGCTGCCCCAAGAAATTATCGCTGGCTTTGAGCCAACCATCACCACCGAAACGCCTGCCCCTGAACAGGACAATCGCAAATCGCGCTCTAGAGGAAGATCTTCTGCGCGGACTCAAGACCGATCGCCCAGAGCGGATAAAGGTCAGGGCGGAGGCGCTGCTTCTCCGCCTCAGAAAGCGGCAACCGGTAGACGACGACGGCGGCAGTCTCCTGCTCAATAGGCAGTGCGCTACTGAATAAAATATAGGATCGCCATGTCTTGGGACGATTCTATGTTTTGGCGATCGCAGTCTTGTTTCTCAATCCCCCCTTCAAGCGAGTAGAGGGAACAATTAGCGAGAATGACAGACATAGTGTGTATGCAGGTTTCAAGCTGCAATATGCATTATCTTTATGATCAATACAGTTTAGTGACCTTAAACTCATGAAAAGATCAGCTATTTTTTCGCTCTCGGTATTGAGTTTACTAACGTTTGCACAAGTCTCTCAGGGGGCAGATCCTCGAGATATTAGACGACTTAGACAAACGGGTGAATGCCAGAGATGTAATTTAGTGGGCGCAAATTTAAGGGGTGCAAACCTTAGAGATGTAAATCTTAAATATGCCAATCTTAAAAATGCTGACTTGACGGGCGCTAACCTCCAAAATGCAAACCTACATCGCGCCAATCTCACCTACTCAAGCATGAAGAATGCGGTGATCAAAGATACGGATTTCTCAGAAGCAAACCTGAGGGGTGCCACCATTGACTACCGTGAATTAGCACGCGGAGATGCAAAAGTTTGTAATGCAATTATGCCCAACGGCATCAAGAAAACGACTGACTTTAGCGGCTTTTTTGGATTTGGCGGCTGTCGTTAATTGGTGGCGTTAATGGGGGAGATGAGATAAACAGGTTGAGGGGTTTGGGCGATCGCCCATCTGTTTCTGCTTCAGAATTTACGGGAGCATGGCTCGAATGACTGACCGCCTTTACGATGTGGTGCTTTATGGTGCAACCGGATTTGTCGGTCAGCAGACAGCCCAATACTTTGCCCGTTCGGCACAGGCGGGTCAGCTACGGTGGGCGATCGCAGGTCGAAATCGTGCCAAGCTCGAATCTGTGAGGGCAAGTATTGGCGCTGACGTAGACATTCTCGTCGCCGATAGCCAAGACCAAGCGGCGATTGATGCAATCGTTGCCCAAACTCGCGTCATTCTCAGCACCGCTGGCCCCTTTGCCCTCTATGGCACCCCGCTGGTTGATGCCTGTGTTCGCTTCAAGACCCATTATGTTGACATCACAGGGGAAACGCCCTGGGTTAGGGGGCTGTGCGATCGCTATCATGAGCAGGCGGCTTTAGACGGTACCCGCATTATTCCCTGCTGTGGGTTTGATTCTGTGCCTTCAGATTTGGGTGCCTATCTTTTGGTACGCTATATGCAGCAGACGCTCGGCGTATCTTTCCAAGGCATTAAAGCCTATTTTCAGATGGTGGGCGGCTTTAATGGTGGTACTTTGGCCTCTGGACTCAATCTCTACGATTCTGGTCAAGCAGATCAATTAAGCAATCCCTTTCTGCTCAATCCATTGGGCGAACCTACGGCGGCGGCGATCGCGCACAATCAAGACCCCCAACAGCCGAACTACGACGCAGATATTAAAACTTGGGTTGCTCCTTTTTTCATGAGTCCAGTCAATACGCGCATTGTGCGCCGCAGTTGCGCCCTGTTTGAGCAATGGCAGCAGCCTTACGGATCAGACTTCACCTATCAGGAATATCTCAAATTTAACCCGCCGCTGGCGTGGCTACAGGCGACGGGTATTACCGCTGGGATGGCTTTGTTTGGCGGCATGATGCAGCAGCCACCGCTGCGTCGTCTGCTACAGCCATTGCTGCCTAAACCTGGCACTGGCCCTTCGGAGGAAACCATGAATGAAGGCTGGTTCCGCTGTGAGCTATTGGCAATTGCCAGTGATGGACGCAAGGTAAAGGGATGGATTTATGACCACGGCGACCCTGGAAACCGAGCAACCGTCAAGTTTCTCTGCGAATCAGCACTCGGTTTAGTCTTAAACGCTGCTGAGCTGCCAGGTGGATTGCAACGCGGCGGCATTTTGACCCCAGCCACAGGACTCGGTGACGTTTTAGCTAAAAGACTTCGGCAGACAGGGATGACGATTGAGATGGGTGTCGCTTAAAACTCCTGATTCGCATCCGCTAATCTGTTGTTGGGCTGCTTAATTTATTGGTTGGGCAGTACTTTTGAATTTATCGGTTGGGCGTTGAAAAGTTGAATGGGGTTTGAGCGATTATTACGACGAATAGGCTGATGGAGTTTTCAGGCTACTATTCATCACAATAGTAAGAAAAGTTGATAAAAGCGACATCCGAAAAAACATTGAAATCATCCGTCTATATGACCCATATAGCGATATAGGTGGACATGTATCCGTCTATATGCCGAGAATGAGGATATGGGCGGATGTATCCGCCTATATGACCGAATGGGCTATATGGGTGGATGCTATCCGCCTACATAGCCCAAATAGAAATATGGATGGACAACTATCCGTCCATATGCCAAATTGGACGATATGGATGGACAGCTATCCGTCTAAATAGCCTACAAGGCGATATGGGTGGATGCTGTGCGTCTAATAAAGAGTTCTGTCGCTTGCATTTTGGGTGGCAGTAGTAGCTTGAAGATTACGGGTTAGGTGAGAAACAAAGCACCTACCAAGATCTCGAAGATTTAGTAGGTGTAAATAGTTGGTCGTTTTTCAGTCTGAATTAAACCGTTTCTGTTAGTTGATTGTTTAGGGCTTCGGCATCAATTCCGTAACGTTGAAATAGTTCACTCAAAACAGTTTTTTCTGTTTCAGCGAGGCGAATTAATCCCCACAATAAATGTTCCGTTCCAATTGTTTTCTTACCCTGAAGCCGAACAATTTGTAAAGCAAGCGCCATGACAAATTTGCTCTTTGGACTGAGTTTTACCTCTTCACG
The DNA here is from genome assembly GCA_031387975.1 of Acaryochloridaceae cyanobacterium OTE_75_metabat_521. GTDB lineage: Bacteria > Cyanobacteriota > Cyanobacteriia > Thermosynechococcales > Thermosynechococcaceae > JAAURS01. Next base: position 9,971 of record JANNDV010000003.1, read on the forward strand.
AGATTCAAAGGAATGCTCATTGATTTCAAGGTTCAATGTCACACCATTGGCTCGAAGTAACTGTGAAGAGGTTGTCGTCGGATCAGCCAACAAGCCAGCCAGCAAATGTTCTGGCTCAACTTGCAGGTTCTGAGATCGAGATGCCTCATGATGTGCAAATTTGACCGCATTGATTGATTTTTCAGTGAATCTCTCAAACCCAAAATCGAAGCCAAGAAAATTGGTAAATCGCTCGATTAATGTCTGCATAGAGTTCTTTGCCTCGTAAATGAAAACGTTTTCAATTGCGACATTAAGCAGGTTTGCAATTTTGAAAGCCATATCCAGACTGGGGTCAAATTTGCCAGATTCAAATCCATTCACCGCCTGACGACTGACTCCTAATTCTCTAGCAAGATCGGATTGTGACCATTGGTACAGTTGTCGAAGTTCTTTCAGTCGGTTTTTCATGGTTTTGCCTGCTCACCGTCAAGTAATACTTTACATCCTTGTAGAAGAAAGTGTCAAGTGTGACTTGACAAGTTATGCCTGTGGTATCGTTTGAAATGTTGCAACTCTCGTACCAAGCGCGGCAGAACAACGCTGTTACAGTGGACTGACAAAGTTGGTTGGTGTTGTGGCAGAATTTGTCGGCAGCCGCTGAACAGCAACGTTAGCCTGCTTTGATTTTGGGTTGAAGCATTGATGCCCTATTGCATTTTTAGTATAACCAAGGTATAACTAAGATGTCGTAATGATGGTGAAGGTAGCTATGAAAACAGCAATTTCACTTCCAGACCCGGTTTTTGAAGAGGCAGAATCGCTGGCTAGACAGCTAGGTGTATCACGTAGTGAGCTTTACACAAATGCATTAAAAGCTTATTTGCGAAAATATAACCGAGATCAAATTTTGGGCAAACTAAATCAGATCTATTCTGAAGAGTCTTCTGAACTAGATCCATTCTTAGCAAAGATACAGTTTATGTCCCTGACAAGTGAGAATTGGTAGTGTATCGAGGAGAAATTTGGTGGGCAAGCCTACCTGTTCCAATTGGTTCAGAACCTGACTATCGTCGCCCTGTTTTGATTGTTCAAGATGATATCTTTAATCAGAGTCGTATCAGTACAGTAATCGTCGTAATCATTACGTCTAATACTCAACTAGCAGAAGCACCAGGCAATGTCTTGTTACCGAGTAAAGCTACTGGTTTACCCAAAGATTCAGTTGTTAACGTGTCTCAAGTTTTGACGGCTGACAAAACATTTTTAGTGGAGCGTATTGGAATGATACCGGAACACCTACAAGAATTAGTAGACGAAGGACTACGAACAATTCTATATCTTTAGCAGCACACGCAGGCTAACTTCGTTGGAGCGGAACGGAGGTTTAAGTCATTGGTTATACTCAAAAATGCAACGCCGTCCGCTCAACTTAATGCCGTTAGCCTCTATATTCCGTCGTAATCTCAACCTCTAAACTCTCTGTATCCACATGAACATGGAGATGATTGGGGCGGCAGCAGACCTGGCAATCTTCAACATAAGATTGCTCATAGCCAGCGCTGAGATCAACAAATGTAGTGCTGTACTCCCCGCAATAATCACACTGATATTCTGCCGTTGTCTCCACTCGTCCCCCTATTAAAAAGCTTTCTCTATTGGATAGATTTTAGTCGTGGGTTGGTTTATAAATCTGGAAAAACTTCTTGCACAGCAGGATGCACAAGGTGATGCTGCTTAACGTTTAGCCCCTTTGCCAGAGCCGCATCCGTAGAAAGTGCCTCAATGCCCTGATTCGCCAACTTCAGCACAAAGGGCAGCGTGCTGTTATTAAGCGCCAGTGTCGCAGTCCAAGGCACCGCCCCTGGCATATTGGGTACGCCATAGTGCAGTACGCCCTCCTCTACATAGACAGGGTTGGTGTGAGAGGTTGGGCGTAATGTCTCAATACAGCCGCCCTGGTCAACCGCCACGTCTACAATAACCGAGCCATCCTGCATTTGCTTCACCAGCTCTCGCTTTACTAAGGTGGGTGGACGCTGACCAGGCACCAGCACCGCCCCAACTAGCAAATCTGCCGTGGGTACGGCTTCGGCGATCGCACTAGGCTGGCTGTACAGCAGTTCCACCCGTGACCCAAACAGCGCCTCTAGTTCCGTTAGGCGATTAACGCTCACATCCAGCAGCGTCACCTGGGCACCCATCCCTACCGCCATCCGTGCGGCCTCCATCCCGACGACACCGCCGCCCAAAATAACGACCTTCCCAGGCTTTACCCCAGGAATACCGCTTAGTAAAACCCCACGTCCACCTTGCTGTCGCTCTAAAAATCGAGCGCCAAACTGAGTGGCAAGCCGTCCTGCAATGACGCTCATGGGTGCCAGCAGCGGGAACTGTACCCTTCCATTAGCGGAGACTTCGACACATTCGTAGGCGATCGCCGTGACCCCAGACTCCATCAACCGTTCGGTCAGTTCACGGTTGGCTGCTAGGTGTAGGTAGGTAAACAGCATCAGATCGCTTCTCAAAAAGCCGTACTCTGCCGTTAATGGCTCTTTTACCTTAATCACAAGGTCTTGCTGCCATGCGGTTGCTGCGTCAGGCACAATCTGCGCACCCGCTTGGGCATAGTCTGCATCCGTAAAGCCAGCACCTAGCCCCGCTGCGGCCTCAACCGTCACCTGATGACCCTGCATACAGAGCAGTCGAACACTGCTGGGGGTTAGACCCACGCGAAATTCTTGGTCTTTAATTTCTTTGGGAACACCGATATGGGTCATGTTTACCTAGTTCGCAGTACCAACGGATCCTATGGTAATTTACTGCTTTGTTGAAAAGAGTTGTCTTAGAACATCCAGTCGTGAACAGTCCCAATAATCAACATGCGATCGAATGAAGCCCGCTTCGTTGAGCGTTAGTTCACTGCGCCCCGAAATTGCCATGGGGGGCTGCCAAGGCATGGGCGCAATCCATCGAAGTGTCCAAGTGGTGTCAATGCGATCGCCTGTTTGTTGAATGCTGTGTAGCTCCATTTGTACCGCCTTAAACCATCTCGCAATGAAGTGAATCATGCTGCGATAGCGTGCCACACCATAAAAAGAAGTGAGCGGATCTTTGAAAAATACGTCTTCTGCGTACAGGCTATAGGTCTGGTCTTCAGGAAACCTTGCATAATCTGTCTTGAGTGCTTCGACGATATTCATTGCCCTTTAGCCCTACAACCCTATAAAAACTTACTCCAACAGTATTAAGCACAGAATACCCGAACGCTGAATAGATCCAGGATGACTCCAGATACAGCCGTTTGCACAAGCCTAAGCGGATGTTCAGCTTTTGAAACAAGCGCTAGACCAAGGCGAGTTTACAATGTTTACTTTGTAGATATAATGGTTGTCATTGAGGCTATGAGGTCATACAAGCCATGCCTAAGGAAGTGACGGTTTCAACTCGTGTGACAGAAGAGTTGGCGGAGCAAATAGACTTGTTGTCTGGGCAGTTAGGACGAACGCGCTCTTGGCTTTTACATGAAGCGTTGAAGGTTTATGTTTCGTCTGAGCTGGAGTTTATTGATGCAGTCCAAGAGGGGTTGACGGATTTGGCTCAGGGGAATGTGGTTGACCATGCGCAGGTGGTGGCAGATTGGTCGGCTCGTCGTAGTGGCTCTCAAGTCTGATGGCGATTGTTTGGACAACTGTGGCGCGGCGCGATGTGAATGAAATCTGGGATTTTATTGAGGTGCGAAATCCAGATGCGGCTGAGTTGGTGAGTAGTGAAATCTTGAGGGCGGTTGAGGGGTTATTACAGTTTCCGAAGCGGGGGAAGCCTGGGCGTGTTAAAGAGACGCGGGAGTTGGTAGTTTCGGGATTGCCTTATGTGGTGGTTTATCTTTTAGTCAATGAGAGGGTGGTGATTCTACGGGTTCTACATGGAGCGCAGGATTGGTCAAGATAGGCGATCGCCGTTTTGCTTGATGTTGATGAACTCTGATTTAGGTGATAAAAAGGGTACGTTACCTTTCTATTTCAAACCCGCAATTAAATCCAGTATCCGATGCGCCACCTCGAGTTTAGTGCAGTGAGGTATAGGGGTTTGATGACCTTGGGCAGTGATGAAAATGGCCTGATTGCGATCGCCTCCAAAGCCACAATCCTCCACATCAATCGGATTTGCCACAATGGCATCTAGCCCTTTGCGCCTCAGCTTTTCTAGCGCAGGCGGCACAATATCTCCCGTTTGTGCCGCAAACCCAATCAGCCACTGGTGGGTCTGCTTAAGCTGGCTCAGTGCCTGCACAATATCAGGGACTGGCGCAAGGGGTAACGCCGTGGGCAGTTCGTGCTTGGGTAGCTTTGTTGTGGCAGTCTGCTGGGGTTTCACATCTGCCACCGCCGCCGCCATAATCGTCCAGTCTGCCTGGGGGAACGCAGACACCAGGGCTTTTTGCATTTGGGCTGCACTCACCACATGGGTTAGGGCGATCGCACTTCCGCCTGGAACCTCTAACCTCGATGCCTGCACTAACTCTACCGCTGCGCCTCGGTGCCAAGCTGCGGTTGCTAAGGCCAGCCCCATTTTGCCCGTTGCCGGATTGCCAATAAACCGCACGGGGTCAAGATACTCCCGCGTGCCGCCACTGCTGATTAAAATCTGCTTGCCTGCCAAATCTCGCTGCCCCTTGCTGTAGAGCAGCGAAGCAAGGTAGGTCACAATATCTTCTGGTTCCGCCATTCGACCCGTCCCAACGGTATCGCAGGCCAGCAAGCCATCCTCTGGCCCAAGATGATGAAACCGATCTAAGGCCGTTAGGTTTTGCCAGCGCTGCTGTACCGTGGGCTGCTGCCACATCACCGTATTCATGGCGGGAGCCACTAAAATAGGGCAGGTTGAGGCCAGTACGGTATTGGTGAGTAAATTATCTGCCAGCCCCAGCGCCAGTTTACCCAGCGTATTTGCCGTCAACGGCGCAATTAAAAACACATCCGCCCATTCGCCAAGCTGGATGTGGAGCGGACGTTCGTGTACCGCCGCCCAAAAAGATTCATCGGTATAAACCGGATGACGGCTGAGGGTTGTGACCGTTAGCGGCGTAGTAAACTGTTGGGCAGCGCTGGTTAAAATGGCTCGTACTTCTGCGCCAGCTTTTGCCAATGTAGAAATGACTTCACAAATTTTATAGGCCGCTACGCCGCCGCCAATGCCCACTAAAACTCGCTTGCCCGTTAGCAAACCGTTCATAGCGTCTCAGTCCCCCGTACCCATTAGCAGGGGCTAGGATTCATCAAAGGCTTCTAAATCGAGTAAGTATAGATATGGCTCAACCAGTTCAGGGCGCTGAAAGGCAATGGAACGAAGAAGATGCCAGTCGTTGAGCGCTTCAAAGGGAGTACCATAATCATCCTCTTCTAAGCGCAGCGCAAGGTTGGAAACATCTGCTTCCGTCAGAGTGGCGATATTGGGATGATTGACTTGAGTTGCATTCATAACATCTGCCCTCTAAACCGGATTATAAGGCTGTACATTCAAACCCTACTCAAGTCATCATACCCCTAGGCTCCTGAAGATTTTCACTTTCTAAACTTTGTTAGCAGCTTAAGGCACCGCTCGCCTCAAACCACTACACTTTTGAAGCATTTGGAAGGCTTCTCCTATGATTAAGGTTTCTAACTATTGCGCCACTTTGCCCTTTTCGCAGACAATGGCTGTCAGAATTTTCTATATTAATTTCGGTTATGTTGATTTATCAGCTTTGGGAGTTGATTGATGCGGCAGGTTAATTTCTCGATTATTTTTGTGATTTGCTTGGCTCTGGTTTTATTTGGCATTGAAAATACTCAGCTTGTGGGCATCAAAATCATTGAGGGGATTGAGTTTAAGGCTCCGCTCTCTATTGAGCTAATCTTAGCGATGGGTATTGGGGCCGTATTGGCCTGGGTCTTTAGCGTCTGGACAAGGCTTCAGTCAGTGCTAGGCACAAAGCAAGACCTAGAAGAGCGAGATCAGCAAATTGAGGTTTTAGAGGCCGATATTGAGCGCTATAAAGCTGAAATTGAAGAGCAGCAGCGTCTTTTGCCAAGCGCTAAAATGACAATTGATGCTTAGCCATACTTAGCTGTTCTTGTCCAATCGGCTCAACAATGAGTTCCCCTTGTGAGGAGTTCCCCTTATGAGTCATTCCTTTGCAGATGATGCGATCACCCTTCTCATTGACTTAGCGCAACGTGGTGAGATTGACCCTTGGGACGTCAATGTGGTCGAGGTATTTGATCGGTTTTTGAGTGAGCTTACGCTTAAAAGCTCTCAAGACCTCGCAACCTCGGGTCAAGCATTTCTGTATGCCTCCATGCTGATTTTGCTGAAGGCAGAGTCTTTGGCGGGGTTAGACCCAGCTGAAGACTTAGTCGAAGAACCCTTCGAGTTTTTAGATGAAGATCTAGAGTTTGTAACGGGTACCCTGCCGCTCAACCTAGAGCGGCGGCTACATCGTCGCCCCGTGGCGCACCCGTTTCCACGACGGCGGGTCACGCTAGGGGAACTCATTCAGCAGCTAGAGCTGATTGCCGTTGCGGTAGACCGACAGTCCCGTCAGGGCAAAATCAAAAAGGTCGTGCGGCCAACGCGCGCCCAGTCAATGAAAGCCATTTCTCAGCTCTCCCACGCAGAGAACATGACGGAGGTGGCGGGAGAGCTAGAGCAAATCTTAGCGGATACCTGTCTGGGTGAGCATTGGCTAGACTTTGAGGCGCTGCTGCAAATCAAAAATGATCGGGTGGGATTATTTTGGGCGCTGCTGCTGCTGAGCGCCCAAAGCAAAATTGAGCTAGAGCAAAAAGAGTTTTATCAAGACATTCGGCTACGGCCTTTTCAGCCGATCAAAGAAGCTGAATTACCCATATTTAACTCGGCAGCCTCTTCAGCGCCATGAAACTCCAACAGATTCGACGACTCATTGTCAGCGGCATTACAGCATTTATCATTGTCATCGGCTCACTGATGTGGGCAGCACCTAACGCCTTCGCAACCTTTACCCAGCACGAAGAAATGCCTGGACAAATTTTGTTTAAGGCAAAGCAGACCTTATCCGATCAAGAGGGCTATTCCTGGCAGGTGATTGTCTTTCGACAGGTTTACCCCAATCGCCACGACGACGTTTATCTGCGCTTAGTCGGCTTTCCTGGAATGGTTGCCATTGAACATGACCAGCCTCTTGTGCTGCGAAACAAAAAAGGGGACTCATTTTTGGTACAGCCCGACCCTGGCGAATTGACCAAAAATCGGATTTCGCCCGATTTTCATGTGGGTCAGTATCGCCTAGAAGAACTTGTAGCGCAGCTTAACCCCACGGTAGATTGGCAGGCAGTGATTCCAACCAAAAACCCAAAGGGACGAGTGCTCAAAATTCCTAGCACCCTTATTCAAGAATGGCAAATTACTGCCTCAATGGGTTCTCAGAAGGTTTAAACCGATAGTTAATAGGCATGCGGCACAAAAAACTGCTCATTAAGCGGTGGGCGCACGTAGTCTTGTGCAGGTCTACGGGGCGGTAGCTCCAGAGGTTCTGGGGTCATATCCACATAGGGAATTTTGCTCAGCACATGCCTAATGCAGTTAAGACGAGCGCGTTTTTTGTCGTCGGCTTCAACGGTAAACCAGGGTGCCTCAGGAATATTGGTATGGGCAAACATGGTGTCTTTGGCCTTGGAATACTCTACCCAGCGATCGCGCGATTCTAGATCCATGGGGCTAAGCTTCCAGCGACGCATGGGGTCTGTGGTGCGAGACTGAAACCGACGCTCTTGCTCTTCATCGCTAACCGAGAACCAGTATTTCAGCAAAATAATGCCAGAACGCACCAGCATCCGCTCAAATTCGGGGCAGGTTTGCATAAACTCTTGGTACTGCTCATCGGTACAAAAGCCCATGACGTGTTCGACCCCAGCGCGGTTGTACCAGCTTCGGTCAAAGCAAACAATTTCGCCTGCCCCAGGTAGGTGGGGCACATAGCGCTGAAAGTACCACTGGGTCTTCTCGCGATCGCTGGGGGTGCCCAAAGCCACCACTCGGCACCCCCGTGGGTTGAGCGGTTCGGTAATGCGCTTGATGGTGCCACCTTTGCCCGCAGCATCACGGCCTTCAAAAATCATCACAATGCGGCAGCCCGTGTGCTTTACCCAGTACTGCATTTTGACCAGCTCTGACTGAAGACGCAAAAGCTCAGCATCATAAAACTTGCTGCTGAATTTTTTGGCGGTTGCGCTTTCTTCAAACTCGTCGTAGCCGATAAATTTTTGAGTCTTTTCTTTTTTGTGCTTTTTGTCTTTCTTTGAAACTTTCTCAGAGGGTTCTGTTATTTTGTTGTTCTCGCTCGTCATGGTCTGTTCTCCAAGCTTTAGGGTGAGCTGTGGTTTAGATACTTGCCCCCTATGAACATTAGATCAGGATTAAATTCTGAAGCTATGCCTTAATGTATAGGACGATTTATGTTAGGACGATTTTCTGAGGTGAATCTGTTATTTGCGACACCGCTCTACTGAAGCACTCTCAATAACGGCAGGAGTAATGTGACGTAAAAATAGACAAGGGGAGCCGTAAACACATAGCTATCGGCACGGTCTAAAATGCCGCCATGCCCAGGAATCAATTGACCCGAATCTTTAACGCCAGCGTCTCGCTTCATCATAGATTCTGTTAAATCACCCAGCAGGCTCGTCACCCCAATCAGTAATCCTAAAATAGCGCCGCTCAAAAGCCAGTAGGGCCAGTGAAGTGACCAAGCTCCGGCGATCGCCACCCCAGCGCTCCCCGCCACGCCAAACATTGCCCCTTCCACCGTTTTCTTAGGGCTAATGTCAGAGAGCCGCGTTTTGCCAAATAGCCTGCCCACTGTGTAGGCTCCAATATCTGCTGCCCAGATGCAAAAAAAGGCCAGCAGCGTGACGCTTAGTCCCGTGGGCATGCTGCTAAACGTAGGCCAAACACTTGGCCAATACCCCTCTAGAGGCGATTGGGTTGCCTGGGTGCTTTCTAAAAGCCGTAGCCGGATCCAGTAGCTGGGTAAATAGCCTGCATACAGCAGCCCCAGCACCGAGCTGGCGATTCCGGCAATGGTGGAAAGCTTGGGCAAAAAGATCGGGTAAAAGCAGATGAGCGTTGCGGCAATGGGCAATACTGCATCTGCTAGCCCTGGGTTTTCTAAATACACCGAGGCCGCTGACAAAATTAGCATGACCTGACTGACGGCGAGCGTTGTTCTTCGGGCAGGTGCAATGCCCTTCGCCTTTACTAAGTCAAAATATTCGGTCTGGCCCAAGTAAACCAAAACACAAAATCCAGCCGTGAAATACCAGCCCCCCAGCACGGTTACTGTGAGTGCAAGGGTAATGGCAATGATTCCACTGACGATCCGCAACCAAGGCATACCGACACACTAAGGCCGTTTAAAAATCAAAACTTAACACCAAAACTTAAATCTGCTGCAAGCTAATGCGATCGCCGCTGCATGGGCACCATAGACCAAGACCATACCACGGAGAACGTATTGCTGGATACTATGAAAGCAGGTAGTCAGAGCCAATTTACCCAAAAAATAGCAAGACAAGTAAAGTTTAGCTCTAGATCTAGTGCTAAAGATTTTTAGAAAAAACCCTATTTTTTACTCACACCCCATCTTACAATGGTTAACAGCCTTCTTTAATATCTTAATTTATACAAATAATATGAGCTTAAATGTCTCCGTTTTGGAGCTTTCGGGGGTGTTTGATGGCACAAAAGCGAGTGCCTTTCATGGCGAGATTCGTCAGGCGCTAGACAATGGTGCTGACGCTATATTAGCGGACTGTCATGACTTAGGGTTTATGGATAGTTCTGGCTTGGGTGCAATGATTGTCGGCTTAAAAATGGTCAGAGCTGCTGGAAAAAAGCTTTATGTTTGTGCCATCAATAAACAGGTTGGCATGCTGTTTGACTTAACAGACACCCGTAGAATTTTCCCCATTTTTGCAGATCGTGCTGACTTTGAGCACCAGGTTTTAGGCATTCAGACCCCCTAAGAAAATCGAATTTTGACTAAAGAAAAGTCATCAATAAATCCATTGCATTGTGCATCTTTCTGAATGTCATGCACAAATTCAGAGAGCTGTGTAGTGTGATGACTTGGGTTGTTTTGCATGAGTGACTGTAATGCGCTAAGGCCCCAAATGTCACCGTCGGGCTGATGGACTTCATATACGCCATCGCTGAACAGATATAGGGTGCTATGAATTGAGATATCGCAGGTTGCGCTTTCGTACTGCTCATCTGGAAATAGGCCAATGGGGAAGCCCTTGGTTTTCAGCGCTTGTCCCTGATTAGACTCGGACCACAATAGCGCAGGCGGATGTCCGGCACTCGAAAATTTTAGGGTTTGCGTGGGGCGATGATACACGCCGTACCACATGGTGAAGTATTTATCGCCATGCTGAGACATCTGAAACCCTCGATTGAGCGCGGCTAATACTTCACCAGGTTCATCGTAGTGTACGCCAGAGAGAGACTGCGATCGCAGCAAATTCAAAATTGAAACCGATGGCAGTGCCGCGCCAAGGCCATGACCAGACACATCTAGCAGATAGATCACGAGACTTTCGGCATCAAGCCAAAAATAGTCAAAGCAATCTCCCCCCAATTGCCGAGAAGGTAAAAACAGCGACTCAATTTGAAGCGGCGTTTCCATGGGTGCTGGCAAAATGGAGCGGACATAGCTTGCCGCCTCTGACAGTTCCGTCTCTAAAACCTGCTTTTGAGTTTGAAGATCTTGATTGAGCTGATGTAGCCTCAGACCAGCTCTAACTCGTGCCTTCAGCTCATTCATATCAATTGGCTTTGCAAGAAACTCATCGGCTCCCGCATTTAGACCTTCAATGCGATCTTCTAAATCAACCCGTGAGGTCAGCAGCACAAAAAATGTCGTGCAGAGCTTCGCACTACTTTTAACAAAGCGACACACCTCTAAGCCATCGGTAATGGGCATCAGCCAATCGCAGATGATGAGCGCAGGCTGCATTGCGGCAGCTTTTTGGATCCCTTCCTGTCCATCTTGAGCCGTGCCTACGGTATAGCCCTGCTGCTCTAGAATGCGCCTGAGCATCAATTTTGTGACCGGATCGTCATCAATAATTAAAATTGAATACATAGTTTTGTTTCACGGATGCCGCACTAAAAGCAAAGCTCACTGTCTATCGATGCTTAAAACTTCATGCGTTTGAGCCTTTTTTAGGCTACCCCATCAAAATACGGGCTTAAACATTAGACATTAAGTTATCAAATGCTCATACAGAACACTCTAAGAGCCATCTTCCTGTCAATCTTGTCCTAACCTTATACCAATGCAAAGATCTGCTTTGCCCTGGGTAAAATAAATTACCAGTCTATCTACTCTTTAAATACCCTAACTAAATTTCTGCTTTAAGACTGACTAAATTGCCACAATTTGAATTGCTATCATATCAAACAATATCTCTATATCAGCCGTATTAAAAAGCTAAATGGCGCACAGGGGGCTTAAATGCAGCGTCAGCCGATCTAAACTCATGATAAGTACCAATTGTGCTAAAAACTAAGCATATCCACGTCAATACAGACCTTAAAGAACTATCGAAGGTTCTGGACTGGTTTCAAGGCTTACATCAAGAGTCGGTTAATGAAGAAGACTGGATGCAGTGTCAAATTGCGCTTGCAGAAGGTTTTACCAACGTGGTTAGGCACGCCCATCAGTCTTTACCCCCCCAAACGCTGGTTGAAATTGATCTCAACTTTTACCCCAACCACGTCGAGATGCAGATCTGGGACAGTGGCCCACCCTTTAGCCTTATGGAGCAGATTGACCGGTATACAGACTTAATTACAGATTCATCGACGTCTGGGCGCGGGCTAACGCTGCTGCAAAAAATTGCGAATGAATTAGACTACAAGCGCGTTGATAAAACCCGAAACTGTCTCTCTCTCATTAAGCGTCGCTCCTCAAGCAGTTGATAGCGAATTGGATGGGTGATCGTCTCAGCCTATGTGCGGCTTGTAATGAATCCAGTCATCGCAGACTGGGTACGGCATAATGAAAAAAGCAGGCGGCTGAGTGGAATATCTCAAAGCCGCATTGCCGTGATGTTGCTGCCATCTTGAGGCTGCAATGCCTAGGGCGCACAACGAGATTTGTAAAGCGAGATTCTGTAAGCGAGTAACATCGGCATGACGAACACGACAACAGCCCATCCCCCGCAAAGCGCAATGGCGGCAGATAAGCGCGGCATTCCTGTCACAATTATTACGGGGTTTTTAGGGAGCGGTAAGACGACGCTCTTAAACCACATTTTGAGCAATCAAGACGGCATCAAGACGGCGGTTTTGGTCAACGAGTTTGGCGAAATTGGCATTGATAACGAGCTATTGATCACCACGGGTGAAGACATGGTGGAGCTGAGCAATGGCTGCATCTGCTGCACCATCAATAATGACTTAGTAGAGGCCGTCTATAAGGTGCTAGAGCGCCCTGAGAAGGTCGATTATTTGGTGGTCGAAACCACAGGGCTAGCAGATCCGCTGCCCGTGGCGCTGACGTTTTTGGGCACCGATTTGCGCGACTTGACGCGGCTGGACTCGATTGTGACGGTGGTGGATGCAGATAATTTTAGCCTTGATTTGTTTAACAGTCAGGCGGCAGAAAACCAGATTGCCTACGCCGACATCATTATGCTCAATAAGGCAGATTTGGTCGATGAAGCCGACTTAGATCTGCTAGAAGTGCGCCTGAGAGATATGCGTCCGGGGGCGCGGCTTTTGAGGAGCGTAAAGGGTGCGGTGCCGCTGCCGCTCATTTTGAGCGTTGGACTATTTGAAACCGATCAGTATTTTAAGCCAGAGGGCAAGCCAGAGACTGAAACGGTCCATGACCACGAGCATCATGACCATGAATCTCATGACCACGATGCCCATGCCCATAAAGATCACCAAGACCACAGCGCCTGCGATCATGAGCATGACCACTGTGAGCACGATCACGGACATGACCATCACGCCCATGAGCACAGCAACCATTTAGAAGTGGATGGTTTTACATCACTGTCTTTTGAGAGCGATCGCCCGTTCTCTGTTCGCAAGTTCCAGAATTTCTTAGATCACGAAATGCCTGTCACCGTCTTTCGCGCTAAGGGTTTGCTTTGGTTTGACGAAAGCCCGAAGCGTCATGTGTTTCACCTGAGCGGTAAGCGGTTTTCTTTGGATGATGATGAGTGGAAAGGCGCGCCTAAAAACCAGCTGGTGCTGATTGGACAAAATCTAGATCACGAGAAACTGCGATCGCAGATTGAAAGCTGTCTGGCTGTGGTTTCAACCAGCCGAGGCAAAGGATTCGGCAAAAAATAGGCTGATGGGGGACATTTCATGAAGGTAGCCGTATTTAGTACCAAGTCCTATGACCGTCAGTTCTTAGAGGTCGAAAATTCGGTTCACGGTCATGAACTTGTCTTTTTTGAGCCTCGTTTGACGGATAAAACAGCATCTCTGGCAGCAGGGCATGCAGCCGTGTGCGTGTTCATTAATGACACCTTAAATGGCGAAACGTTAAGGGCGATCGCCGCTCAGGGGGTAAAGCTGATTGCGCTGCGATCGGCAGGCTTTAATCATGTAGATCTGAAGGTTGCGGCAGCGTTGGGGTTCACGGTTGTGCGGGTACCTGCCTACTCCCCTTATGCCGTGGCAGAGCATGCTACGGCGCTAATTTTGGCACTGAATCGCAAAATCTACCGCGCCTACAACCGAGTGCGAGACGATAATTTTTCCCTGGAGGGGCTGCTGGGTTTTGACCTTCATGGGTCTACGGTAGGGGTGGTAGGCACGGGCAAAGTTGGTCAGTGCTTTGCCCAAATTATGCACGGCTTTGGATGTCGGCTGTTAGCCTATGATCCTTGCCCCAACGAGGTTTGCCAACAGTTAGGGGTGGTTTATGTGGATCTGCCTGCGCTGTTAGCAGCGTCAGATATTGTGTCACTGCATTGTCCGCTCACACCCGCCAATTATCATTTAATCAATGCAGAGGCTTTAGGGCAAATGAAGCCTGGAGTCATGCTGATTAATACGAGTCGTGGTGCGTTGCTAGATACCGCTGCGGTGATTGAGGGCATTAAGGATCGACAGGTGGGCTATCTGGGCATTGATGTCTATGAGCAAGAAGAAGCGCTTTTTTTTGAAGATTTATCGAACACCGTGATTCAGGACGATACATTTCAACGTTTGCAGTCGTTTCCAAATGTTCTGATTACGGCGCACCAGGCTTTTTTTACCCGTGATGCCCTCAAAAACATTGCTGAAACGACCCTGGCTAACATCACAGCGTTTGCGGAGGGAAGACCCTGCGCCAATCAGGTTGCTTAGGTACAACCTGAGCCAGGTCACAGATTTACCCTTTGGGATAAGCCCGCTGAGGGTGCCCAACATAAAGCTGACGAGGACGGTCAATGCCGTGGGCATCTTCTGTTAGCTCGAGCCAATGGCTAATCCAGCCAGCGGTACGGGCGAGAGCAAAAATAGCGGTAAACATATTGGTGGGCAAACCCATGGCGCGCAGCAAAATGCCGGAGTAAAAATCAACGTTGGGGTAGAGCTTGCGCGCGACGAAGTATTCATCTTTGAGGGCGATTTGCTCTAGCTCAATGGCAATCTCTAGCAGCGGATCGTTAATACCCAGATGCTCTAAGACATCCTTTGCCATGCGCTGAATCACCCGCGCCCGGGGGTCAAAATTTTTATACACCCGATGCCCAAACCCCATGAGCAAAAAGGGATCGTTTTTGTCCTTGGCTCGGGCGATCGCCTTGGGGATATTTTTAACGCTACCAATTTCCTTCAGCATTCGGATGACGGCCTCATTGGCACCGCCGTGGGCAGGACCCCAAAGGCTGGCAATGCCAGCGGCAACACAGGCGATCGGGTTTGCGCCCGAGGAGGCCGCTAGACGCACGGTTGAAGTAGATGCATTTTGCTCATGGTCGGCATGGAGCAGAAAAATCAGATCCATGGCCTTGGCTAAGACCGGATCGACGACATACAATTCGCTGGGCACCCCAAACAGCATTTGCAGAAAATTGCCCGAATATCCGAAGCTGTTCCACGGATAGCGGATAGGGCGACCCATACTGTAGGTATAGCTAGCAGCGGCAATGGTGGGCATTTTTGCCACCAGACGGATGGCTGCCCGCACGCGAAGATCGCGGTCTTTTAGATCAATATCGTCGTGATAAAAGGCAGACAGCGCCCCCACCACGCCCACCATAATAGCCATGGGGTGGGCATCTCGCCGAAACCCTCTAAAAAAGTTCAGCACCTGCTCGTGCAGAAGGGGATGGTTGCGAATTTCGTTTTCAAACCGCTCGGCTTCTTGAGGGTTGGGCAGTTCCCCAAACATCAGCAAATGCGAAACTTCTAAAAAATTACTGTGTTCTGCCAGTTCTTCAATGGGGTACCCGCGATAGAGCAGCACGCCTGCATCGCCATCAATAAAGGTAATGGCGCTTTTACAGGAGGCCGTTGAGCGAAACCCAGGGTCGTAGGCCAGCAGGTCATGCTTGGCATACATCTGCTGAATGTCTACGGCATGGGGGCCAAGGGTGCCTTCTAGGATGGGCAGTTGGGCTTCGCCGCCTGCATCGGTAATGGTGACTTTGTAGGGTGGGGTGCGATCGCTCATCAAACAGTTACCCGTATTTGAAACCTAATTTGCAAACCTGCTCTTTATTTTAGTGCCAAGCTAAGTAAGGAAGCTTTTCGGCAGTTTCTCGGATAGAATCAACCCCCGCTAAAAGTTGACCGCAGGCATCCCAAGTACCCGCCAGCAAGGTTTGGCGTGGCCCATCGCCCATTGTGACGGGGATAGAGGTGTTGTCATACCTCACCTCCATGGCTTCTAAGTCAACGGTGAGCGTCGCTTGAGGATGAATTTGCAGGTGCTGCTGAAGTTCTGTGACAGCATTGGCATCTGCCATGACGCAGGGGATGCCCAGCATGACGCAATTGCCAAAGAAAATTTCGGCGAAGCTTTCACCGATGATGGCCTGAATGCCCCAACGGGCGATCGCCTGGGGTGCGTGTTCGCGCGAGGAGCCACAGCCAAAGTTATTGTTAACGACTAAAATGGCTGCGTCTTTATACTGGGGCAGATCAAACGGGTGTTGGCCTTGGGCAGAAGTGCGATCGTCTATAAAAACCTGATCGCCGAGACCATCAAAGGTAATGCTTTTGAGAAACCGCGCCGGGATAATGCGATCGGTATCAACATCGTTGCCCACTAAGGGAATACCTTTACCTGTAATGGCCTGAATTTCACTACCCATCTGACCTAAACCCTTCAATCTATGATGCTGCACTCATTATTACAGAGACTGCCGAAGCCTGTTTTATCGCTCATGTACGTAAGGGCGGGCTTTGCCGAAAAATCAAGGATTCTCCCATGCAGTATCAGCTAAACCCGCCCCTACAAACCTGGATGTTATTTTATTCTCACTGCAAGCACGTTCATTATCTTAGGAGGCTATAATACTAATGGTAGGACAAAGGGTAGGACATGGCTAAAATCTCGATCTCTTTACCCAATGAATTGGTTCACTTCGTTGATAGTCATGTTGAAAACCGCAGTGCGCTGATTGAAAACTTGTTAGAGCAATGGAAGCGCTATCAAGAAGATGAGTTGCTGGCGGAGGCTTGTGCGGCGGTAGATGAACTAAGTTTAGGTTGGGAGCCGGAATGGCAGAACGCGGCAATTATGGACTTGGAAGCATCTGGGTTATAAGTTTTGACCCTTCTGTAGGGACTGAAATTCGCAAGACTCGACCAGGGGTCATTATTTCTGGAACTGTTTTTAATGAAAGACGCAGTAAGGTGACGGTGTTGCCTTTCACTTCGGCACGTCTTGACGATTCAAGGTTATCACCAGCGATGGTTCCGGTCACGGCATCACAAGAAAATGGCCTTGCGGCTGATAGCTTACTGGTGTGCATTGAACCCATGACTTTTGACAAGGCAAGGTTGAGTAAATATCTGGGGTACCTTGAGTTAGAGCTATTGCAGCAGGTACAGGTTGTCCTCAAGCGTTACTTAGGATCGTGGATTAAATAACCTCAACTTTTGACCCTCACCCCCAGCCCCTCTCCCAGAGCGGGAGAGGGGAGCCGGAGTTTCTTGTTCCCCTTCTCCCGCTCTGGGAGAAGGGGTTAGGGGATGAGGGAATGCAGAGCGTATCGCTTCTAAACAATTCTGTAAGTTATTTAATCCACGATCCTAAGGCTTTAGATGAAATATCTGTCCGCCATAATTCTTGGATTTTCAGTCTTATGGGTAACGCCATCTGCCTATGCTTGCAGTTGTATGAACAACAATCGTTCATTTATTCAGAACGCTAAACGATCTGAATTGGTGATGAGAGGAAAAGTCCTTGAGTATCGCTGGCGTAAAAATGATCAGCCCGAAGCAAGGCTACCTACTGCAATGATCGTTGAGGTCAAAGAGGTTTACAGAGGAGTGGCGACATCAAAAAACATCACTGTATGGGGAGATAATGGCATCATCTGTCGCCCCTACGTGAATCGGTTTCCAGTTGGCACAGAGTGGGTTCTGGCGCTCTCGGAAGACTCTTGGACAGAAAAAGGAGAGTTGGCTATCTCAGGCTGCGGTGAGTATTGGTTAAAAGTGAACGGTAGTAAGGTTGCGGGAGAAGTAACCGATGGGAGTTTTAAATCTAAGGCGCAAGTGATGAGCTTGCCTCGCTTCCGTCAGCTCCTGAAATCAATACCCTAGCCTTGGGATAGAGCCTGGGTGCAATCTTTCCGCTCAACAGACCATGAGGCCACCGGTATGGATTTGATATGATACGGCTGAAATGGAGTATCGTTGCCTTTGGCAGCAATGTGTAGAAAACCTGCTGTTATCCAGATATCTAGAGAAAACAAGGCACACCTGAAATTATGGGGGCAACGCTAGAACAGCTATACCAAGAAATGAGCCAGCTCAGACAAAAAACGTCTGAGGTTGGGCAAGAGCTTCGTCAGGTCTTGACGGAATATTTCGCAGTGCTAGCGCGTTCGGCACAAAAACAGGTCGTCATGTCGAGCTTTCATCTGTGTACCCAGGTGTACCCAGAAACCTTTCTAGAGCGCTCCGTATTTGAGCGCGAAACCCTACAAGAAGGCATCCGGCAGATCAGTCGTGAGATGACGCAATCGCTGGCAACCTTACTGAACCCCTTTCAAGAAATAGAGCTAGACGGTGAGGCCGATCCGACCTTGCTCTTAGAAGTATGGGAAGAACTAGAAGACGCCACCACCGAGCTATTTCGGGAAAGTTCTCGCCAGGTTAACCATCTGCTTCAAGCGGCTAATATTATGCAAATTAAGGCTTTAGATAAACTTTTAGATTCAGCAGATAAGGCCACCGCAACAGGACGCACCATTACCAACCCGCCCCATTTACTCAAGGCAATGGTCGATCCTGATGAAGACGATGATGATGATCTAGACCCCGTGGTGGCACTTTACCTTCAGATTGGGGACTTAGAGTTTACAGATCCTGAACTTATGGGCTGGCGACAAAAGTTGCGGCCTTTGCTACAAAAGCTTTCCCAGATGCAGCAAAACTATGCCCAAAAGCAAGAAGAACAGCTCACCGCAGAAGCGATCGCCGCCTGGAAAGCCACCTGGATTGCCGAGGACAGCATCTTTGGGGGCATAGCTACCTAATGCCCTACTCTGCCACAACTGCCGCCGCTTCTCCTGACTGGGCAAGGCTGCAACGGGCGCTCTCGGTAGAAGCGGAGCGTGGCTTTTGCGATGTGCAGGGCAATCAGTTTCGCTTTAGTGAGTTTTTACACCTCAACTTAGTGCAGGCACAAACCGCCGTCACTTCTGCTCCAGAACAGTCCAAATGTCAGGCGATCGCCGCCAAGTTTGAAAGCTATCCTGAACTACCGCTTTCCCAACGGCAGCACCTCGTTGCTGAAGCGCGTCGGCTGCTATACCAAGTGCAGCGAGAGCAAATTAAACAGCAGGAACCTCCAGCCGCTACTTCAAAAGTAAAACTACCTGCGGTTAAACCCGCTGCGGAAAAAGGCAGTGCAGCCGCCACGGCCGTGAGCCTTGACCAATCTCTGATGTACCTCAAAGGCATTGGCCCCCAAAGTGCAGATCGCTTAGCAAAGCTGGGGCTGTATAGCGTCCGAGACGTTTTGTTCTACTACCCTCGCGACTACATTGACTACGCCCGTCAGGTCAAAATTGAAGACCTCGTGGCTGGCGAAACGGTCACAATTGTAGTAACCGTGCGCCGCTGTAACTGCTTTAACAGCCCCAAAAACCCTAAACTCACCATTTTTGAAATGACCGTCGGGGACGTAACGGGTCAACTGCGGCTGAGTCGGTTTTATGCAGGCGATCGCTTCCGAAATCGCGGCTGGCAAGAAAAACAAAAGCAGCAGTACGCCCCTGGGACGGTCATTGCAGCCTCGGGGCTAGTGAAGGCCAATAAATTTGGCTATACCCTCGAAGAACCTGAGATTGAGGTATTGCAAAACACTCGTGATCCCATAGATTCTCTCAAAATTGGGCGGGTGGTGCCCATCTATCCCCTCACAGAAGGGGTGCCGCCAGAATTGCTGCGGCGGGCAGTCGTAGCAGCGCTCCCTGCGGCACAGCACATCCTCGATCCGCTGCCCGATACGCTGCGGGAGCAGTATAGCTTGGTGAAGTTACCAGAGGCGATCGCCCAAATCCACTTCCCCGAATCTTCGGAATGGCTCGACAGAGCGCGACGGCGGTTGGTGTTTGACGAGTTCTTCTACCTCCAGTTAGGGATGCTGAAGCGGCGACTAGAGCAGCGCAAAACCCAGCGCAGCGTTGCCCTTAACCCACGGGGTGAGCTGATCGACAAATTTTACAACGTCATTCCGTTCCAGTTTACGGGCGCACAGCAGCGAGTGGTGCAGGATATCTTAGGGGATTTGGAAGGCACGGCACCCATGAACCGTATGGTGCAGGGGGATGTGGGTTCTGGCAAAACGGTTGTAGCGGTTGTAGCGCTTCTCGCCGCCATCCAGTCCGGGTATCAAACGGCAATGATGGCTCCGACAGAAGTTTTAGCCGAGCAGCACTATCGCAAGCTGGTGGAGTGGTTTAATCAGCTCCAGCTCCCCGTGGAGCTGCTGACGGGTTCCACCAAAGCTGCCAAACGCCGCCAGATTGCCACCCAGCTCCAAACAGGGGAACTCTCGTTACTGGTGGGCACCCACGCGCTGATTCAAGATTCTGTCGAATTCCAGCGCTTAGGCTTGGTGGTGATTGATGAGCAGCATCGATTTGGAGTCAAGCAAAGAGCCATGCTTCAGCAAAAAGGGCAGCATCCCCATGTTTTGACCATGACGGCAACGCCCATTCCCCGCACCCTGGCGCTGACGCTCCACGGCGATTTAGACGTGAGCCAGATTGATGAGCTGCCCCCTGGACGGCAGGCCATCCAGACCACTATGCTGACCCCACGCGATCGCAGCCATGCTTATGACCTCATCCGTCGAGAGGTGGCGTTGGGGCGACAGATTTATGTGGTGCTGCCTCTGGTAGAAGAATCGGAAAAGTTAGACCTGCGATCGGCAGTCGAAGAACATCAGCATTTGCAGAGTGTGTTTCCCAGTTTTCAGGTGGGGCTACTGCACGGTCGCATGAGTTCTGCCGAAAAAGATGCGGTGATTACCCAGTTCCGTAATGCAGAGTTACAGCTACTCGTCTCAACCACGGTCATTGAGGTGGGCGTAGATATCCCCAATGCAACGGTGATGCTGATTGAACACGCTGAGCGCTTTGGCCTTGCCCAACTGCACCAGCTTCGCGGACGGGTGGGGCGCGGTGCCCATCAGTCTTTTTGTTTGCTGATGAACAGCTCCAAAACCGAAACCGCT
>JANNDV010000013.1:0-14490 GCA_031387975.1 Acaryochloridaceae cyanobacterium OTE_75_metabat_521
TTGGGTAATCAGGTATTACGACTAATGCGCCAAGAGGTCTTAGTTGGGTTAGCGGCTGTTTCAGAACCCTCTGAAATTTTGCTCCTGTCCCGTGAGGGCTATGCCAAACGTCTGTCTTTGGCCACGGCTCGCTTGGGGCATCCAGGGGGGTTGGGGACACCTTTGGTTCAGTTTGCGAAGAGAACCGACGCTCTGGTTGCAATGATACCAATCCAGCCCGATCGTGACGTGTGTGTTGCCACCGACCAAAATCGGATGGCAGTGACCGTTGCGCAAGATTTGCCCCTCTCAACCAAAGAAGGGGCTGGCACCCTTTGGTTTAAGCCCAACGCGGGTGAACAGCTCGTGAGCGCATTTTTGATGTAGGCATCTTGCCTGGTTTTAGAATTGGGCTTTAAGACATGGGCTGAAACCCTGTATTAAACGTCGGGCACAGCGGTAAATTGACGATGAAAGTTGTAACCCCCTCCGCACTCTCAACCCCAATGCTGCCCTGAAGTTGCTCAACCAACCGCTTTACCAGCGCTAGCCCTAGTCCTGTACCACCCTGCTTCCAGGGGTCTGAATTGGGGACGCGATAGAACTTGTCAAAAATCCGCGATAGCTCGTGGCTCGGAATTTCAGACTCATTGGCAACTTTGATATGAATCGTATTTGTGGATTCCCCAACATGGCTAATCTTGAGCGACACTTCGCCCCCTTGAGCCGTATATTTACAGGCGTTATTCAGTAGCTCTGCCACAATTCGCTCTAAACAGGCTCTGTCTGATTTAATTGCGGGTAATTCCGGCTCACATTCCACCAAAAACTTTTGATCTCGCTCACTCAGCCGCGATTGAAAGGGTTGGAGCATACGCGGAATCAAATCCTGTAGCTGAACGTCTTCAACCCCCACTGGATTTACGCCAGCCTCTAGGCGCTGGAGGTCGAGTAGGTCGTTGATGAGTTCGGTTTCCCGTCCACACTCAGAGTCTAGAATGTCGATATAGCGCTTCTGGCGCTGCTCCAGGGGGAACTGGTTCAGCATGTGAATCGCCATTTTGATATTGGACATGGGCGTTCGCAGCTCGTGGGAGACGGTGCTGAGAAAATCGTCCTTAAGGCTATTGAGACGCTCTAGCTCCTGCATTTTTTGCTGGAGCTGAGCGGTACGCTCCTGTACCTGACGCTCTAGGTCTGCGTTGAGATCCTGTACTTTTTGGTAAAGCTGGGCTTGATGAATGGCGATCGCACACTGGTCTGCGATGGTTTTGACCAGTCCCCGCTCATCGGTGTTCCAGTCGCGCAAGGTGTTATGGGTGGGGTTGCTCTTCTGAAAGAGGCTAATGCTGCCTAAATAGTTTTGCAGATAAATCAGGGGCGTCATGAGCACCGAAGAGACCTGACACTGCTGGGCGATCGCCAGAATTTCGAGATTCAGCCCACTATCGTCATCGGTGAGCACCACCTGATTGCCCTGCGCCATCGCCTCCTGACACAGCCGCAAAAACCGCTCATTGCCCTGAATTAAATCGTGACGACCCACTGCCGTATGGCTGACGTAGTGGTTCACCATTTCGCCATCGGCGCTAATTTGCACAATGATGCAGTGGCTGGCTTCCAGCGCCTCTAGCAGCAGCCCTACGGTAATTTGCAGCACTTCTGCCGTCACCATTGTGCCGCGCATGGCCTGGACAATCCGGTTAATAATGGCCTCTCGCTGAGCCTGATGGCGGAGCTGTTCCTCGGCGCGTTTGCGCTCAGTGATGTCTGCCACATAGCTGCGGACGAGGTCACTTTCGGCAATGTAGTGTACCGATTGTTCAAACACGCGATCGCCAATCTCTACCTCTCGCACAAAAAAGTTGCGATGACCGGGCTGGGCAGGTTTTGCCATTGGCAATAGCCCTTGCAGCATCGGGTGCAGTACCCCAATGTCTGAAATATCAGGAAACTGCATGACTGCCGAGGGGTTAAGATAAGTCACAATCCCAGACAGGTCAATCTCTAAAATGGGGTAGGGCGTTAGCTCTGGAAACGAAGCCAGCCGCACCAGTGCCGCTTCACTCATGTCCTGGAAATCATCATCCGTTGGCACTAAAGTCTGAAACGGATTAACGGAGTTAGACAGAATAGTCGAGAGGTCTTTTGCTTCAACAAAGCGATCAAAATCCGAATCGGTTAGGTTAGAAATGGCGTAATATTTCGCTCTAACATCTCCGCCAAAGACCACCATATCTCCATGCTTTAAATCATGGGAAAAAAGTCGCCGCCCGTTGATAATTAGCCCATTGGTGCTGCGTTTGCCCTGCAAGTCACCATCAATCATGCGAAACAGATAAGTGGAAGAATCTGGAGACGTGACCCGCAGCAAAATGGCGTGCTGTCGGGACACCATCTTGGAGTGCAGTACGACAGAATTGGTTGCATCCCGACCAATAGAGTAGGTCGCGGCCTCTAGGGGCACCGTGCGCCGTCCCTTGGCATCATCAATAATCAGCAGATGACGAAACCGATTGCGTTGGTCTTGATCCATGATTTTCGTCTGTGCTGAAGGATAAGTCCAGATTCTTTCTCCCCTCTCCCGCTCTGGAAGAGGGGCTGGGGGTGAGGATCAAAAGTGTGGGCTATTTAATTCATGAGCCTTAGCCAATTTTAGGGCTAAATCCCAAAAATATTGAGAATACGCTGCCGAATCCACCAAAGAGGGGTTTCTGTTTCATTTTCCGATAATTCGGGGGCAAGTATACCCAACTCTCTCAGGATTTGCTGACGTTGGCACAAGGTCTCCGCAATTTCTTGGGCAAGTTCTTGATGCTCTTGGAGCAACATTTTAAGGGCGCGGTGGTCTACGACAAATAGGGTTACGTCTTCTAGTGCCTGAACTGTCGTAGAGCGCGGCATTCCGGTAAACAGTGAAATTTCGCCAAAAAAGTCACCCGCTTCAATGACCGCAATGTCTTGACCCAGTTTTTCAGAGATCACCTCAACCCGACCTCTCAGCAGAATATAAAAACATTCGCCTGAGTCGCCTTCTTTACAAATAATTTGGTCTTTGCGAAAAGAACGACGATAGCCCTGCTCAATCAGCACCCGCAGCTGTGCGTCACTACAGGCATTGAAGTAGCTAACCTGCTTGAGCAGCACCCTCAAAGACTTTAGCGCTTGGTAGGTGGTAGTAGGTTTTGGTGACACACTTTCTGGTGACACACTCTCAGGGGTGGCGGGTGGCGGCTTAAGGTCTATGATGCGCTCAGGCCAGTGGGTAGGGGCATCTCGTAGCCGCAGTTCACGCTGGGGAAACGGAATTTCGATATTGCGGTGCCGGAGTTCTTGCTCAATCAGAAAATTTAGGGCGCTTTTGATGGGTTCAAAGTTTTGGGGCTGATTAATCCACACCAGTAGCTCAAACTCGTAGGCGCTTTCGCCAAATGCCTTAAACCATACGACGGGGGATGGATCGTGCAAAACGCGGGGTTCCATTCTGGCGCAGGCAATCAGGGTTTCGGTCACAAGTACGGTGTCGGTACCAAAGGCAATGGTGACGGGGATGTGTACGCGGGTTGCGGGTTCTTGGTAGCTCCAGTTGATGACGTTTTTCTGCGAGAATAGGTGGTTTGGGACGATCACAAAGCGGCGATCGGTCGTCCGTAAAATGGTGGATCGAATTGAAATGCGCTCGATGGTGCCTGTAATACCATCAATTTCGACAAAGTCGCCCACGCGGATTTGCTGCTCAAACAGCAGGGTAAGGCCACTGACAAAGTTCCCCGCCAGCTCCTGTAGCCCTAGCCCAAAGCCTAAGCCGACTACGCCAGCTAAGACGGTCAAAGAGCTAAGGTCTAGGCCGATGGTTTGCAGCAAAATGACGATGCCCAGAATGGCGATCGCATAGGTAATCAGGGTCGCGATCGCCTCCTGCATCCCCCGATCCATTCGTGATTGACCCAGCACCCAGGTTTTAATGGATTGGCTGAGTAATCGCGCGCCGATAAAAATGGCGATCGCCGCCAAAATCGCCGTCACTACCGTACTCAGAGACAGACGGGTTTTGCCGAGGTCAATGCTAGGGCCTGTGAGCCATTGGCCTAACTGTGACGAGAAGCCTAACATGCCAAGGTTGAGCGTTTGGGCAATGGGCTGCAAAAACTGGACTTGGGTGAGTAGCGTGGCAACTGCCACCAACCACAGCCCCGCACGCAGCAGCAACAGCAGCAGCGCCCCACCCAGCTCTGTCCAAAGCCGTTCTGAGGGGCGCAGATGTTGCTCAGACCAATGCCTGAAGCGCCGCAGTAACACCCCGCAAAGGCGATGCCCCCAGAGGGTTAATCCCAGAATGATCAGAAGGCAGACAATTTGAAAAACGAGTGGGCCTTGAATCATGAGCGCTGGTTTCTAATCAATTGCCTTCAACCTTAGGGCAGGTACTGTTGAACCACAATCCATCCTGTCCAAAGTACGCCCAAAAACGCTGCGCCCAGTAAAACATTGAGTGCAATATGAAGCGGTTTAGCCCAAGCATACCCTCGCTGAATCTGGAGCGCAGCCCCCGCAGACAGCAGCGTAATGCTGACCACAATGCCACCAAAAATACCGTGATTGGAGTGCCCTAGGCTGCCATATTGCCCTAAGGTGCCCACAATGCCGATGGCTAGCAGCCCTAGCACTAACACGACTAAGGTTAGCCCTAATGCAATGTGAAGGGTGCGCCATGTTGCACGAGGCAATTGAGCGTTTCGGGTATGCGCCATTCCTAAACCCGTGATGGCTAAGATGCTGTAGGTCAGCAGCGAAAGACCCATTGACCAGGCTGCGATTTTCCAAAGCCACAGAAACGACGGGAGATTCATATCTTAAAGTTTTGAGGAGAATGCTTCTGGTCTTAATGTAATCTGTGTGGTCGATTTCTCCAGACTATTTCATCAAGCTCAGGAGCAGCAGCGCTAGAAAGAGAAGACGCTTACGAAGACTACAGACAGGATAAGCCATTTAACGAGACGAGCAGCTTGATCAGGACTTTGCGGGTTATCGAGAACAGCTGATAGAGGCGCGGTGCACTAAGTAGGTTGGCCTAAATACACTGAACTTAAATAAGGAAAGCAAAATCGACTCAACCTTTTACGAGTCAAGCATTCTATACCATTTAGGATAGTTTAGTTTTTCAACCTGAATCTACTTACCTTATTTTCAAGCTTCTCAAGAAAAAGAAATATTAGTGATGAAAATCATAAAATATGTGTGATTAATATCACTATAAAAATATATTCAATAAGTAAATATGTATGTATAGCAGTTCAGATAGTTTTTGAAGAGATTCTAAAACCCTTCATATATTGTGAATTGATCGCTGTAAGTGAAGAATAAAAAACTCATTTTGCCATTGATTACCTAGAACTATCCGAGTGCTATTAATGCATAAATTCTAATGATTAAAGCAATAAGGAGAGATATTATGTCTATTAGTTTTCTTTTGATCGAATCAATTCAAGCTGTTAGAGCTGATGCTGATACTTTTGGTGATGATGACACTTATATTACAGTCAATGGTGATAGAATTTTCGGTCCAGTAGGTCTAGGATCTGGGAGATCCAAATCAGTTAATCGCGGCCTGGGAGTTTCAGGTACTGCAAGAGTTGAATTGTTCGACGAGGATGGCCTTTTCAATGGTGGTGATGATAGCCTGGGAGGCTTCACCATAACTCAAGCAACCAATAACGAACAGAAAGTCCAACGAGTATCTGGCAGTGGTTCAATTTACAATGTGTTCTATCGAGCTTTCTAGCTCTTTCCTATACACTTTGTATATATTGTATTGCTCTTCAATTTCTAAAGCATTTTTATGCTTTAGAAATTGAAATACCTAAATGCTCATAAGCAATAAACTTCAGAAGTAATCAACTTCTGAAGTTTATTTTGTATTAGTAATATGATTCGCCAATTCAAATCTGAAGTGCAACAAGTGCTGATGGCTGAAGATAAAGCAGCACTCAGCGCTTATTTAGAGAGTCGTCACAAACAGAATTCTCCAACGATTGCAACCGTGAAAGATGTTGACTTCAATCAAAAACTTCAGGCTGCCATTGCTCAGAAATTGAGAAATTCTACCGCGACCTAACTCATCCATACCCTCAGAGGCTCAGTCTGAGCTGCTTTAGATCAACAAACCAGGGGCACTAAGCTACAGTCAGTAAAGACCTTGGCCTGCATTTGTCCCATGACCGCCTCAATGCCTTCCGAACCCACCCCCTACAAAACCGACGAAACAGAACTAACCCAGCGCACGGGTAAAAATGCCGCACAGCATCGCGATCGCAGCACCGTAGACCGCGACCTGCTCACCCCTATGATGCGGCACTATGTAGATACCAAAGACGAGTACCCCCAGGCGCTTTTGATGTACCGCGTGGGCGACTTTTACGAAACCTTCTTTGAAGACGCCTGCACCATCGCCCAAGCATTAGAGCTAATGCTCACCAGCAAAGAGTGTGGCAAAGACGTGGGGCGCGTCACTATGGCAGGCATCCCCCACCACGCTCTAGAACGCTATAGCAGAGTCTTGGTCGAGAAAGGCTTTGCGATCGCCATCTGTGACCAAGTCGAAGACCCTGCCCTCGCCCAAGGCTTAGTCAAGCGCGAAGTGACGCGGGTGATTACCCCTGGCACCGTGCTGGATGAAGGCATGCTCAAAGCGCGCAGCAATAACTTTCTCGCTGCCTTTGTCTTGGCAGGCAATCAGTGGGGGTTAGCCTACGCCGATATTTCTACAGGCGAGTTTTTGACCACCCAGGCCGCCGATCGCGATCAGCTCATTCAAGAACTGATGCGGCTCCAGCCCTCAGAGGTTTTGTTCCCCACTGATGCCCCCGACGTAAAGCAGCTCTTGCGCCCTGGTGAAGCGTCAGCTCTGTTGCCAGAAGGATTGCCCGATCAGTTTTGCTATACCTTGCGATCGCAGTCTAGCTTTGGCCTCACCGATGCCCGACAGCGTTTGCTAGAGCAATTTCGGGTGCGATCCTTAGAAGGCTTAGGCTGTGACCATCTGCCCCTCGCCATCCGAGCCGCAGGGGGACTGCTGATGTACCTAGAAGATACCCAAAAAGCCACCCACATTCCGCTTCAGCCCCTCACCACCTATACCCTCAGCGAATATTTGGTGTTAGACCACCAAACCCGCCGGAATCTCGAAATTACCCAAACCTCACGAGATGGCACCTTTCATGGGTCGCTGCTGTGGGCGCTTGATCGCACCGCCACCGCCATGGGCAGTCGGGCGCTGCGCCGCTGGCTGCTTCAGCCGCTCTTGGCCATTGAGCACATTATTGCCCGTCAAGACACCCTGGCAGAACTGGTGCAAAATACCCAGCTACGCCAACAGCTTCAGCAGCAGTTGCAAAACATTTACGACCTAGAACGCCTTGCCGGACGCGCCGGATCGGGCACTGCAAACGCACGAGATCTAGTGGCCTTAGCCGAGTCTCTAGAGCGGCTGACAGATATCGCCTACCTTGTGCGCAACGGCGAATCGCCCTATCTCAAAGCCCTGCAAACCGTCCCGCCAGAACTCGATCAGCTTGCCCAGAAACTCCGCGCCCATCTGGTAGAGTCGCCTCCCATTAGCCTCAGCGAAGGGAATCTGATTCGACATGGGGTAAACGCCGAGATCGATCAGCTGCGGCAACAGGTTGAGTCTGACCAGCACTGGATTACCGATTTGGAGCGAGTAGAAAAAGACCGCACCGGAATTTCTACCCTCAAAGTGGGTTTCAATAAAGCCTTCGGCTACTACATCAGCATTTCGCGGGGCAAAAGCACTCAAGCCCCCCCAGACTACATCCGTAAACAAACCCTCACCAACGAAGAGCGCTACATCACCCCAGACCTCAAAGAGCGCGAAGCCCGCATTATGACGGCGCAAACCGATCTATTTGCAATGGAGTATGACCTGTTTGGGCAACTGCGATCAGAAGTAGGCGCACTAGCAGAGCTGATCCGCACCGTTGCAACCGCCGTCGCAGGGGTAGATGTGCTGACGGGCTTAGCAGAAGTTGCGATCTACCAAGGCTATAGTCGCCCCCACATGACCAAAGACCGCCGCATTGAAATCCACGAAGGGCGACACCCTGTGGTAGAGCAGTCGTTACCCGCTGGCTTTTTTGTGCCTAATTCCACCACCCTAGGCGAAGATTCCGCACCTGATCTCGTGGTACTCACAGGCCCTAATGCCAGTGGCAAAAGCTGCTATCTCCGTCAAGTAGGGTTGATTCAGCTCTTGGCGCAAACCGGAAGTTTTGTGCCGGCCGATGCCGCCAGCATGGGAGTGTGCGATCGCATCTTCACCCGTGTAGGTGCCGTAGACGACCTCGCCACAGGCCAATCTACCTTCATGGTGGAAATGAACGAAACGGCAAATATTCTCAACCACGCCACCGAGCGATCGCTGGTACTGCTCGACGAAATTGGGCGCGGGACTGCGACCTTTGATGGATTGGCGATCGCCTGGTCGGTCGCAGAATACCTAGCAGTAGAAATCAAAGCCCGCACCATTTTTGCAACCCACTACCACGAGCTAAACGAGCTGGCGTCTCTGATTGATAACGTGGCGAACTACCAAGTTGTGGTCAAAGAAATGCCCGATCAAATTATTTTTTTGCACCAAGTGCAGCCAGGAGGAGCAAGTCGCTCCTACGGCATCGAGGCGGGACGATTAGCAGGGCTGCCACCCACGGTGATTCAGCGCGCTAAGCAGGTGATGAGCCAAATTGAGAAGCACAGTAAAATTGCGGTAGGGTTACGCAAAAGCAATCAGCCCATACTGCCAAAAGGAAAGCCTTCTGCCAGAGTAAAAGAAGAATCTGAACAGTTTGAGCTATTTTAGGCTGCGCCTCAAATTCAGTTGACCTCTTGCACAAATAACCCTCTCCCCCAACCCATCTCCCATAAGGGGTGAGGGGAGCCAGATTAGCCCTTCTCCCCTAGTGGGAGAAGGGTAAAGCCTTTGGCTATAAGAAAGGGATGAGGGGGACAAGATTGATGCAAGAGATCTTGTACTTGGTGTGGGTTGAGCGAAGCCGAAACCCAATCTCAGCCTGTCATTTTATCTATATCCACCGACTTTCGGCATCATCTCAACTTCAAAAACCTCAGCAAACACCTGCGCCAGCGTCTCTCTAACCCTCAAAGGGTCTATCTCAGGCACCCAGTCTGCCATCCGACCCACAGGTCGATCCACAATGCCGCAGGGCACAATTTGCCTAAACCCCTCTAGGTCAGGGCACACATTCAGCGCAAAGCCGTGCATCGTCACCCAACGGCTGACCTTAATGCCAATCGCCGCCACCTTACGCCCCTCCACCCAGACCCCCGTTAGGCCAGGGATGCGATCGCCCTTCAGCCCATAAACCCCCAGCGTTTGGATGATCACTTCCTCAAGCTGTCGCAAATACCAGTGCAAATCTGGCTGAAACAGCTTTAGATTCAAAATGGGGTACCCCACAATTTGGCCTGGACAGTGATAGGTCACTTCCCCGCCCCGCTCTGTGCGATGCAGCTCATAGGGCGCGGTACTCGGGTCAAACTTAAGATGATCGAGCGTTGCGCCCTGCCCGAGGGTATAGACCGGAGGATGCTCTAGCAGCAGCAGGGTTTCGGGGGCATCGGGGTGAGAAATGCGATCGCGCACCAGAGACTTCTGCCACTCCCACGCCTCTGGGTAAGCAATCACCCCATAGTTGTAGAGCCAACAAGGTCGATTGTAGATTTTTGGATTAGGCAGGATCATGGCTTATTCTAGAGCTTCTAGCCAAAAACAAGCGTAAATATACGAGGATTAGCAACAATCACAATTACGAATTGTCAAGGATTACAAATCATCTTAAAGACCCCTGAGTTATGGCCTATCGGTAGGTAAACAAAGTGTTAGGGTTAGGTTAACGTCAATACAGGGGAGGCAAACCTTATGAAGTTTGTGATTCACGGTAAGAATATTGAGGTGACTGATGCAATTCGTGAGTACGTGCATCAAAAGATCGAGAAAGCCGCCAATCATTACCAGAATCTAACCACCGAAATCGATGTTCATTTGTCGGTGGCCTCAAATCCTAGAATTAGCGACAGCCAAAACGCAGAGGTAACGCTATTTGTGAATGGCTCTATCATCCGTGCCGAAGAAAGTTCGGAGAGCCTGTACGCCAGCATTGACTTAGTTGCAGATAAAATTGCGCGTCAGCTTCGCAAGTATAAAGAAAAGCGTCAAGACAAAACCCATATTCGCACCAAGGAGGAACTAGACGTTGCGACCGATCAGGTAGTAGCAGCAAGTCTAGTCGCAGATCGTCAACCTGCACTACCAGACGAGGTAGATGAGGTGGTGCGCTACAAGTACTTTGCCATGGCTCCAATGGCAGTTAAAGATGCCCTAGAGCAGCTTGACTTAGTAGATCACGACTTTTACATGTTTCATAACTCAGAGACAGGCCAAATCAACGTTATTTACGAACGTAATCATGGCGGTTATGGGCTAATTCAACCTAAAAATGCCAGCAATGGAGGCGTAAAGGTAGGCTAGCAAAACAGCGTGCTTTGTTCTAATACCCATCAAAGGGTTTGGAGTTTCAATATTCTAAATCCTTTGATAGGTATAAATTTTAGGGGATAAACTCCGTGCTACGGCTGATCATTTTTTCTGACGTAAGCTTAGGCACAGTTTTTATTTCAAGCTTGCCAGAAGATTTTAGAACTAAGCAACGATAAACGTTCATCCTGCTAGCGCTGCTGGTTTTATTACGCTGGTTTAGTCGGCTTCATAAAGCGTTTTCCTTATGAGTTCACTGATTGTTCTTTGGCTGTCCTACACGCTGGTGGGCTGGAAGCTCTTTTGGGGCGACATGGTTTACTATGTGGCGTTACTGGCTTTTATCGCCGTCATTTTGTTTTCGCTTCAAGACGAACCCTGGATTCAGGGGGTTTTTGGGTACATCCCTCAGGCCGTGACCGTTATTTTAATCCTAAGTTTGCTGTTCACTTTTATGATTGCGTTTCCGGCAACGGTGCCTCTGGTCGTGCTACCCATGCTTTCAACCTTCCTTGCTTGGCAGGAGATGGAAGGAACCACCTATCGCTGCGCAGTACCTAGAACAAGCGCTAAATTGTGGACTTTGGCGGGTACTGCGCTGGTGGGTTTGCTGTTTGGTGTCATGATTGATTTATTCGTGCTCCCTGGTGGTTCCTATTCGTAGACCTGTTGTAACACCCACTCATGTCGTGATCATGCCGGAGATTCCACCTATGGCTGCTGCGATGCCGATTGAGAAAGGCGATCGCCCCGAAGCTTGGCACATCAAACCCAATCAGATTTTGTCGGCGCAAGACTTAAGCGTTTTGAATGCCAAATCCAACATTCGTGGCGCATTACGGCTGGTTGGACATCTCAGCATTATGGTGGGAAGTGGCTATCTCTGGGCAACCCATTTAAACCAATGGTTCTTGGCATTCCCTGCTTTGCTCCTTTATGGCTTTAGCCTAGCTGCAATGTTTGCGCCGCTCCATGAGTGCGTTCACCGCACAGCCTTTGCAAATAACCGCTTAAATGATGCAGTGGCTTGGTTAGCAGGCTTGCTGTCGTTTTATAACAGCACGTTTTATCGTCGCTATCATAAGTGGCATCATCGCTATACCCGCATCCCTGGTAAAGACCCAGAGCTAACCGATCCGCAGCCCACAACCTTAAGAGAATACCTGTGGCAAATGAGCGGTATTCCGTGGTGGATGGGCAAAATCCAAGGTCATGCTCGCATTGCGCTCGGTCAAATGGAAGATTGCCCCTACATTCCTGAGACGGCACGGGCTGAGGTGATTCGCTCCACTCGACTCCAGTTACTGGTTTATGGCGTGGCGATCGCCCTTTCCGTTACCTTTGCCCAACCTTGGTTTTTACTTTACTGGCTATTGCCCTTAGCTGTGGGTCAACCCATTCTGCGGTTTATCTTGCTGGCAGAACACACCCACTGCACCCTAGACGATAATCCCCTAGCCAATACCCGCACAACCCTAACCCTAGCGCCGCTTCGCTTTTTGATGTGGAATATGCCGTTCCATGCAGAACATCATCTGTATGCATCTATTCCGTTTCATGCGCTGCCTGCGGCTCACGAGACGCTAAAGCCTCATTTTGCTCATGTTGATCTGGGCTATGTAAAGGTGAACCAAAGCATTATTGCAAATTTAGGCCAGCTTTCAGTATGACCCGCGCTTCGAGCTGCTTCACGCTGGGGCATTTTGAGCTTCAGTGTGGTGCGACTTTGCCCAAAGCTCAGCTTGTTTACCAGACCTATGGAGAACTGAAGGGCGATCGCCGCAACGTCATTCTATACCCCACCTCCTATGGTGCTCAGCATACCGATATTGACTGGCTGATTCGACCTGACGGCATTCTTGACCCGACCCGCTGGTTTATTGTCATTCCCAATATGTTTGGGAATGGGCTGTCGAGTTCGCCCAGTAATTGCGATCGCTGTGGACTAGCCGAACAGGGGGGTTGGTTTACGCACGTAGATAATGTCCGCGCCCAAGAGCGGCTTTTGCGAGAACAGTTTGGCATTGAGCAGTTAGCACTTGTGTATGGCTGGTCAATGGGGGCACAGCAGGCGTATCACTGGGGCGCACTGTACCCTGACCAAGTTGAGCGGATTGTTGCGCTTTGCGGCACGGCAAAAACAACAGACCACAACCGAATTTTTTTAGAGAGTTTGCGATTGTCATTAACGGCAGATCCGGCTTGGAATGGATCTCGCTTTGAGGGGGTTCCAGATCGAGGGTTTCGTACCTTTGCTCGGATTTACGCCAGTTGGGCTGCATCCCAAGCCTTTTACCGTGAGGAGTTGTACAAGCCTTTGGGCTATGACTCCTTAGAAGATTACCTGATGCGAGGCTGGGAAGCTGGCTACCGCAAGCGTGACCCCCACAACCTGATTGCCATGCTTGATACCTGGCT
This sequence comes from Acaryochloridaceae cyanobacterium OTE_75_metabat_521, assembly GCA_031387975.1. GTDB lineage: Bacteria > Cyanobacteriota > Cyanobacteriia > Thermosynechococcales > Thermosynechococcaceae > JAAURS01. Next base: position 12,968 of record JANNDV010000013.1, read on the forward strand.
GCGCTGCGATGTGAGCGACAATGCGGTCTATCAAAAAGACTGCGATCGCGCCTTAAAATCCATTCAGGCTCAAACCCTCGTAATGCCATCTTCTACCGATCTTTATTTCACACCTGAAGACTGTGCCGCAGAAGCCGCATTAATTCCTAAGGCAAAATTTCTGCCGATTCCCTCTATCTGGGGACACCGAGCAGGGAATCCTTATCAAAATCCTGAGGATGAAGCGTTTATCCATCAAGCTGTTTCGGCGTTGCTCGGGAACAGGTAAGGTGATTTCTGGAAAACAACTTACCGCTGGCTTCGACTCCGCTCAGCCAGCTAGAGACTAGAGATTGCGCCCTGAGCGGAGTCGAAGGGTGCAATCTCGGCTGGTAAAACCTTTGCAGGAAATCACCTAAGATGCTTTGTCGAGTTATGGCAAGAGAATGCGATTTATTTAGCGCGAATGGGAGCAGAGGTATGGAAGCTACCGAAAAAGGGTCATGTTCTAGATTTGATTGGAAGGTTATTTTGAAATCGTTGCCAAATAAGGCTTTCAGTCGTTGGAGATTTTTGGCCTGACAACGAGGACGCTAGATTGTAGCCCTTTTTTGAGTGCTAACCTTCCAAGTCGTGTTGAGACTTTCATCCAAACTTTCAAATGTTGTGGACAAACTGAGCGGCCTTAAAAGCCCCTAACGGCCTAAATTTGTTGGTTTATTGACAATAGAAAAAAGATTCAGTGAACAAACTGAACCCCCAAAAGCCTTGCTGTGTATGATTCCCCAACCAATAGAGCTAAGCGGATTCGAACCGATGCTCCCTGCAAGACCCTTGCAGAACCATTGACGAATAGAGATTACATACAGCAAAGCTTTTGAGCATTATAAATTAAAGTGGCGGGGTAGATTTTGGGGTAAATGCCCCTAGATTGCAAGCTGTAGTACGCTCTGAAGCGAGTTCAGCAGTCAAGCTGAACTTTGGGCTGTCATAAGGTCATTGGCTAACCCCTAAGTGACTGGCTATTGCTTCCACTTTTCGATTAATAGCAGACAGTCGCGTGTTTACATCCATCCGGTCTTGGTTAGCGCTGGACGTGGTTGCTGCCATCTGTCGAACGACTTGATCTGTCGTGTCAGCTAACCTATCTATTTTTTGGGTTAGCTGTTTCACGTCCTGTCCAAAGGTTTCTAGAAATCGGTTGTTTGACTCAACCAATTGCTCAATACGGGTCAGTCGGTCATTACTGGCTGCTATTGCTTCATTGTTGGCAGTAATAGCAGTCACTACCGTTGACGCAAACCTATCAAGGGTTTCATCAGTCCATCTCTCGGTCATGAGCCACCATCCTTCATCAATTCCCGCTGAGCCGCTTCGGTGATGACGCGACGTAGCCATGCGGAACGATTAGGCTGTTGTCGAATGATCGTATCAATATGAATAGGAACTCTGGCAGACAAGGCTAAAGCGGCTAAGGGTTCCTCCGTATCATCCATCCGCTGGATTGGCCTAAGATACTCAGTCTTTGGTTTTGGGTTGGCCAT
>JANNDV010000022.1:0-6483 GCA_031387975.1 Acaryochloridaceae cyanobacterium OTE_75_metabat_521
TGAGTAGAGACTTTTATGACTCATTCAAAATGGTAATAAACGGTCATAAACAAAATCTAAACCACAGCTAATTCTTCGTACCTGAGAATAACCTTAACTGATATAAATCACCCTACTCTATGCGAGAACGTCTAACGGCATGGAATTTAGCGGTGGCTAGTAAAGTAAGCAACACAGACCGTGTGTTCCGTCCATCCGCTCTAATGACTGGTTAGACAGCGCAGAACGAGTTGAATGCTGAACTCTACCTCTACCACTCACCGCATTAATAAACCCGATAAAACATAGGGACGACTGCCCCAACCCAAATATCAAAGCGTTTCACAACCTCCAGAACTGCTTTAAGTAATTGATGGCTTGAACAAGACATTTATAACATCTTTGAGTTGAGATATATTAGCGCAGACAAAATGTTAATAAACGGTCATCACCAATATCTGAACCACAGCTAATTCTTCGTACCTAAAAATAGCCTCAACCGATATAAATTACCCTGCGTTATGCGAGAACGTCTAACTATTGTTTATACGACAATTTGTCGTATAGCATCCCCTATTAACCGTTTAAATGACAGGTGTCAGATAACACCCCATAGAAGGGCACCATATGACAGATGTCAGATAACGCCCCCAAATAGTGGGCAATTACGACACATTGTCGCACAGCACCTCTTTCCCCAAGGTTTTTACGACTTCTCTGTTCATTTTTCTTAACTATGAATGCCCTAGCGCCATCTCAACCCCCTCGGCTGATGGATCAAGTGCGTCAAGTCGCTCGCCTAAAACATTTCAGCCTCAGTACCGAAAAATCTTACCTTTACTACATTCACGATTTCATTCTCTTTCACAAAAAGCGGCATCCCAAAGATATGGGTGTTGCCGATATTCGGGCTTATCTTGCTCATTTAGCCATCCATAAAAACGTCGCCGCCTCTACCCAAAATGTAGCCCTCAGCGCACTTCTATTTCTCTATAAGAATGTGCTGTTTATTGATTTGCCCTACATTGACAACATCGAACGCGCTCGTAAACCTGCTCGTTTACCTGTGGTCTTCACTCAAGATGAAGTCAGTTTAATTCTCGCTAGCATGGGAGGCATTCACCACTTAATGGCTAGCTTGCTCTACGGTTCAGGCTTGCGTCTAACCGAGTGTCTTTCTTTAAGGGTTAAAGATGTCGATTTTGGGTATCGTCAAATCAACGTGCGGGACGGCAAGGGGTTTAAGGATCGGCAAACGATGCTGCCGCTTTCCCTTATCGAAGCGCTCCAATCGCAGCTTCTGTATGCTAAAAAGCTCCACCAGAAAGATTTGAGCGAAGGGTTGGGCGAAGTCTTTCTGCCCAATGCTCTAGAGAAAAAATACCCCAATCTGAATCGAGAATGGGGTTGGCAATATCTGTTCCCAGCCCTCAATCTTTCGGTTGACCCCAGGTCTGGAATAAGGCGACGGCACCATGTCCTCGAAAGACCGCTGCAAAGAGCTGTGAAAATAGCAATTAAGTCAGCCGAGATCACCAAACATGGAAGTTGTCACACGTTTCGCCATAGCTTTGCAACTCATCTTTTGCAAAATGGCTACGACATCCGCACAGTGCAAGAACTTCTCGGTCATAAGGATGTTAAAACCACGATGATATATACCCATGTCCTCAATCGGGGCGGTCGTGGGGTTCGCAGTCCTCTCGACGAATGACGACTTTCTCCGTAGCCACTCGACTACGGAAGCTTTTTTCTCTGGGGTATCTATTGCTGCAACACTTAAATCTATAGACTTTGAGCCAATACCTGCTCGGACAGTTTAATTTGGTCAACATGAAAGCCTGCTTCTTTGAGATAAGCCAAAAAAGCGCGATCGCCATATCGACCATCAACCTTCAGCGCCTGACGGTAAGACTGAACTGCTCCGGGGCGATCGCCTTTCGTCCATTGAGCAATGGCTAAGGCTACCAGCGGATGGGGGTTGCTCAGCTCAAGCTGGGCTGCTTTTTGAGCCGTGGCGATCGCCCAGTCGTATTGCCCTAGGCGTTGATAGGCCAAGCTCAGGTTGTAGTAGGCAATTTCATTATTGGGTTTTAGCCCCAACGCCCAAGAATGAACCCATACCGCGTCATCTAAGTTACCCCGCGTCAGTAGCACAATGCCGAGGGCGTTAAAGGTTGGGATATGGGAGAAATCTTGGTAGGCAGTATTGACTAAGGTTTGAGTGGCGGCATCTTCTTGGCCTGCCAGGTGCTGTGTCCAACCGAGCAGCACCCCATTAGAGAGATTGCCAGGATCGAGGGTGGCGGCTGTTTGAAATGCGGCGATCGCCTCTGGGTAGCGCAGTTGCTCACGATAGCCGAGGCCACTGGCGCGATAGGTTCCGGCGCTGGCAGGTTTTTTGGCGACATCAGGATTACCCATCCAACAGCCCGTTGCCAATAGAAAGGTTGCAAGTTCACACAGAATCATGGCAAGGCTGCTTTAAAATTCGATGAATAAAGACCCATGAAAAAGACAATAGCGCGATCACAATAGAAGAAGCCCTATTTGTAATCCGTTTCAGCATGGCTAAGTCTGACCCCAATCGAATTTTACGCCTATTGCCTTTGGTTATTGGTAGCCTTGGCGGTACCTTACTCTTTATCAATCGGTTAATGACCGCTGACCTTACCAATACTCAATCTCGATCTGACGCGTTGGGGGTTATTTTAAGCGCCATCCTTATTTTGACTGGGCTTCTGTGGCGACGGGTGCAGCCACGAATGCCAGAGTCTGTTGAGCTGGTGGGCGCACAAGGGTTTGAATTAGAGCCTACGCTATCTGAATCGATCAAGATGGAGTTGGCCTGGGCGTCTCATAGTCTGCTAACCAATACCGTGACAAGGTCTGTTGTGGTCTGGTACGAAGGCAAAATGCTGCTGCGTCGTGGCGTATTGGGGCTTGAGTCAGCGCTAACCCCTGGCCCCATTGTAAAACGCGTGTTAGAGACGGAAAAACCCATTTATTTAGTTGCCCTAAAGCTTTACCCTGGACGCATTGAATTCCCGTATCTGCCCGAAAATACTCAAGGCGTGATTTGTCAGCCCCTGGGTAAACAGGGCGTGTTAATTTTAGGCGCAAATGCACCGCGCAGCTATACCCAGCAAGACGAAGCCTGGGTTGCGACGATCGCCGATAAGCTTGCTGCAACCCTCACTCAACTCCAGCCCACAGCGCATTGATACGGTAGTTTAAGCAGACGGGTCTATTACCAAAACTGCACCCTATTCTTTGCTCAAAAGAGGGTTCTGTTGACCTCAAAAAAGTGACACTCAAAGAAGTGTCACCCAAACTTCAGCGCACTTTAGTAGAGAAGATATCTTAAGTTCAGTGAGGAGTGATTCAGATAAGAAGCGCTTGAGGTCGAAACACGGAAAGACTCTCAAGCGCTTTTTCTTTTAGACTTTTTCTTGTTGACTTTTAAAGTGCCTGTGCCATGATTGGGGCTAAACGCTACGGTTCACCGCCCCTCCGCTATTATGAGCCAGGAAACCGCCATTATTACCTTGACCCAGCGTCATTCCGCTAACCCTCAGCAGCCTGTTCAGGGGGTCGTGGCGCTCAGTGCAGAAGAACGACTGCGATCGCGCTATCTTTGCCAAACCGAAAACGGCACAGAACTAATGCTAAGTCTTCCCCGTGGCACTGTTTTACACGAAGGCAACCTGCTGACCACAGCCGCAGCAGATTGGTGGGTGCGGGTACAGGCAAAAGCAGAACCTGTCTTAAAAGTTGAAGCCCCATCGCCCTTAGACTTAATGCGGGCAACTTATCACTTAGGGAATCGCCATGTGCCGTTAGAGGTGACAGCGACAGCCCTTAAGCTTTCCCCAGACCCCGTGCTCAAAGAAATGCTAGAGCATCTGGGCGCTACGGTGACAGAATTAGTAGAGCCGTTTTACCCAGAAACGGGTGCGTATCATCATTCTCATTAAGTGCCACTCTCGACTTAATGGAGTGGAAAGAATCTATGGAAGGGTCTGTATGGGGTGGTATTTGTGATCGTGTCAGCGCAGCCAAATCCAGATTTTGATGAATTGCTTGAAGGGCTTAGGGAGTGGGCGATCGCTAGCTTTTTTAGAGCGGTGACGCACCCAGAGTCCGCATCTGAAGTAGAACCTGAGACGCTACGATAGGTCTAGCAATACAGTGATGAGCATTTTAAGCTCGGTTTTGGTGGAGCACGAGTTGGATGATACAGGCAATTCGACAAATGGTAAAAATTCAATCTGGTGGTCGGATCGAAATTCCTGCTTCTGAACTGAATGAGGGAGTGAATGCTGAGGTGATTGTTTTGGTTCAGGAACCCGCTTTGACGGAAACTTCAGATCTCCCGATGGAAGAGGCGATCGCAAGGGTACAGGCGATGGTGCGTCGGCATGTGCCGGAAGGATATTCTTTGTCTGAGGAGCTAATTCGGAAGCGACGGGCGGAAAGTGAGCACGAGTAAGATAGTTTTGGAGGCTTCGGTACTGTTAGCGCTTATTAATCAAGAAGCTGGCTCTGAGAAGGTTGCTGCTGTTATATCCACTGCGTGTATGAGTTCAGTCAATGTGGCTGAGGTGGTATCGAAGCTGATGGATAAAGGGTTCAGGGAAGTAGAGATTCGGGAGATTTTTTGGGCGCTGAAGGTGCTGGTTATTCCATTTGATGAAGAACAAGGTTTTATTGCAGGTTTGTTACGCGCCGAAACTAAAAGTTTGGGGCTATCGCTGGGAGACCGAGCCTGTTTGAGTTTGGCTATTCAACAGAAGTGGTCGGTTTTGACGGCGGATCGAGTATGGGCGGGGCTTCAATTGGGTCTGAATATTCAGATGATTCGATAAAAAGGGTCTTGTTGATTAGACGACTAAGGCGATCGCATTTTCTCCACAAAACAACCCAAAGCGGCGATCGCACTTCAAACCTGGTGATACTATTCAAAGTGGGTGATCGCATTTCCTCCGCAAGGTTATACCTAAAGAGGCGATCGGACTCCAAAACTGGTGACGCTATATGGTATGGGCAATTCTTACGGACTTATATTCAAAATATCCTCAAGCCATTGTCGTTTTACCTGATGACCGCGCTCAGTTTTGTAGATTTCAGCTTTTGCGTAGGCTAACGCTGCCGCTGAATATTCTGCCTTGGTGGAATCAATAAACCTAAGGAGCCTCATGTGCTGACTTTTATAGAGTGCTCTCATTTCAGGTTCAATGATTTTTGAATGGCTTATTTCCATATCTTCAACAAGCTGCCGAATCTCAGTAGCTCGTTGTTTTCTATCACGAACAAAGTCAATATGGTGGAGATGATAAACCTGAATTGAAGTCTTGGCTCTATCATGTTCTCGTGTCCCTGGGGGTTTTGCTGGTGTTGGTTGTCCATTTGGTAGAAATGTAAGAAGTTTCCAGTCTTCAGGATCAATTGGGTCAAGCAGATCAACCTCTTCGAGTGCTAACTTATCTCCTTCCTGCTGAGCACGGCAGCTTTGGAGACTAATGGGGAAACGATCCCATTTTCCTCCATCTGTTTTGTTTGCAGTATCATTGCGTCGTTGGTTACACCACTGACATGAATAGCGATAATTTCGCCAGTCAAATGCAAGCCACCAATACCCCTCATGATCTGGATCTTCATCCACTCGATTCTTTGGGCGAAAATGGTCAATATCTTTATCAGAACCTGAGTTTTTACTCTCTGAATACCAGCACTTCCCCTTTTGGAGCTTTGCTAGGTCAGGAGCTAGATCCCGCCAAATCTTCTTTCGGTTACTTTTGTCCAACCCATCTGAAATTGCTTTTTTACGCGCAGCTTTAATGTTTGTTCCAGTTCTCTGGGCTTCAATCTCAGCATTATTTACTTCATTACGAAGTTCGTTGAGAGCATTGTCTGAACGTTGTTGCCATCCATCTGGAAATTCTAGTTGGTCAATGTCAACCCAACGCATTAGCCCACTGCCTCTGCCTGTAATTCCAGCATGACTTCCTCAAGCACTTCACGCGCAATTCGATCAACCTCCTGCTGTTGAGCGGGATTGAGAAATTGGACACCAGCCATCAATTCATTATGCCGCTGGCTCCATGCCCGAATAAACGCTGCATAGTAAGGATCGCTGAATGCTTTCTGGAATCCTGCATCCTCTAGACGTTTATTGATTTCTTCAAGCTCCTCAAGTTCATTGGGTGTCAAGGTACCCTCTTTTGCCACGAGGCGAACTTTATTATCTAAGTCTGCAAGCGTTTCTTCGTCAAGGTCGCTCCGCATTCCAAACATTTCGCTTGTGAGGATGCCTGTAAATCCAAGACCTCGCGGGTTGACGCTTGGCTGAGTCCATTTGCAAATAAGTAGTCAGACAAAATTAATTACATAAGATTCTCCAAATTCTCTGAGCACTTTTTCTACATAATCGACCAAACTTTGCCAGCTTTGATAGGCATTGATCTCTATCCATTCGTACTTGATGAATCGCCAAAGAATCTC
>JANNDV010000040.1:0-6164 GCA_031387975.1 Acaryochloridaceae cyanobacterium OTE_75_metabat_521
CAATTTGACCGCCTTGAGCCATGAAGTTCTCTTGGGCTTGTTGTACCTCAATGTTGGCAAGGTTTATCTCTGATTCAATACCTGTTAATGTTTCTTTCTCTGCTGCATAGGCTTGGTTCTGTTTGTTTAATTTGACTTCAAAGGCTTGCAGGGCTTGCAATTCTTGATCATTGGCAAGGGCTTTGCGTTTGCGCTGGATTAGAACTTCGAGATCGAGAGAAAGGCGATCGGCGAGTTCTAAGCCGAGAATTGCTCGGATAGCTTCTACGACGTTTTGCGGAGGTGTTTCTTGTTCGGCAAGGTCTTTGATTTGTTCGCCGTCAAATAGAAACAAATTGGAGATGCCGAGAGGTAAGACGGATTCGATCCATTCATCCCAGGTTTTGGTAAGAGCATCGTCGGGCCAATCGTCTACTAAAATTTCCAGGGCATCGCGGCTACCGCGTGGATCTCTTGTCCAGGTACGTTGGATGCGAATTTGTTTAGGGATGTTGTTGAGAATGTATTCAAATGCGAGTTCGATGCTGGCAATTTCTGTGTTATCGACTTGATAGTGGACACACTGGGTTAAAAATTCGGGGTAATTTTGGGTGCGCCGAGTGGAGCATTGGGCGCGTTGTCCATAAAGGGCAAGACGAATGGCGTCCAGGAGGGTTGTTTTGCCACCGCCATTCATGCCGCCGCACAAAATGATGGGGCTTGCGGCGTCATCTGTGCCAGGGGTCAAGTTCATTACTTGCCGTCCCTGGTATGGCCCAAAATTCTGTAGCACCAATTCTTTAAAGATCATCAGGCTGCCATTACCAAGACCATTAATTTAGCAACCTTGGTCGCCTGTCATACAGATCTTCTCGTTTTAAGGAGAGGTCTACGGGCCAAGGGCCGTAATCATCTACAGGGAATTTGAAGGGTTCGCTTTTTTGAGTTTCTGTTTTTGGTTCAATGACTAAAACAACCTTGTATTTTCCAGCTGGAATACTTGACGGAACTTGAATCATCAATTGATGCTCGGGATTAATGGTTGCTGTGGTTTGAATGGTTTGCATAATAACAGTGTTTATTGAGGAATTATTAAAAATGACTAGACGGTTCTTGGTCTTTCCTTGTATTCGTCTCTCTGCCTCAAAACTGGGGGGGTTCCGAACTTAAAGTCCACCAGAATGGGGGATTTAGGGAGCGAATGTAGAGTGTTGGATATTCCAAATATCATTATTAAAGCTGAGCCGTTGTGGGCTAGCTTTATTCTCGCTTAAATTTGAGGTCTGCCCAGGAGGTGTTTATTTGCTTGACTTTATCAATATCACCTTCATCCAGGGCATTTTTGAGGTCGCGTTTTTGATGTGCTTGCTGGATTGCGTCTTCTTTTGTGCGAGAACTGGTTTCAAAGCATTTTTCGAGGGTTTCGTAGATACCTGCGCGTCGGCCCATGACGGCGTATTGGCGTTCGGTATCGAGCAGTTTTGCCATGAGTTCTAGATGCATGGGGTCGCTGTCGCAAATATCTTCGAGGACGCTCCATTCGTCACTGCCTAGTAGGCTTTGTTCGGCTCCGGGGCGAGGGTCGCGGAAGATTTGGCCTGTGGCTTCGCGGTAGATGCGTGGTAAGGAGTCATCGAATTCGTGTTTGTCTTCACGCCAGATCCGGCGAATTTCGCTTAGTTCTTCTTCGGAAATGAGGGTGATGTCTCGCATGTTTTCGGGTGCGTTTTGACGGGCAAGTTGTTGTGCTTCTAGCAAGCGTTTGAGCCATTCTTCGCGCCAGTGACGGGTATAGGGGCCAGGGATGGGGATCACTTCTGTGGAGTCTTTGCCGACATTTCGTTCAAAGAGTTGGACTTTACCAGAAAGGCGACGGAAATCGCGACGGTCATGATCGTCGTAGACATCAAGCTCGTTGCGGAGGTCAAGGAGGGGCTGCATCCATTCTCGATCTTCGTCGTTTTGGATCATAGCTTCCATCGATCTGTCACGGTTGACGAGGGTGCAAACCCAGCACCCAAACCGAGAGTCGCCACAGCTTGGGGTTGTGGTATCGATGACGAAGGGGCATTCGTTGTCTGGGGTTGCACCGCGATAGAGCGTGAAGAGTTCTTTGTTGCTATGCCCCCACGGGTTGTCCCATTGCATGAGGTACATCCAGACTTCGTCGTTGCTCCAGTTTTCGATGGGGCTATAAATGAGGGCGTTGGGCAGTTTGCTGCGATAGAGGAGGGAGCTTTTAAGCGCCTCGTTATCTGCCGAAAGCCGATCGCTGACTTGACCAACTTCATGCTCTGCCATGACGCCTGCGCGTCTGGAACTTTCGGCTTTTCTTGTGCCCAAAAGGATAATGACTTCGCCTTTATCACGGACGACGCTCTGGATAAATTGGTCTGCTGGTTTGATTTTGAGGCGTTCGGTGCACCACCGAAACATATGACGAGGGGCTGGATAGCCTTTACCAATTAGATTGACCCAGAAGGTATCTTTGACTTCAGGAAATAACAAATGAGGCTCAAAGGGCATTTGTTGCTCTTGAGCGGTTGTTTTGAGCCGTTTTAAAGATTGCCTAACCCAAGCTGCAACGATAGGGTTTTCGACAAGGGTATCTGTGGTTAATACATAAATGGGTTTGGTTCGCTTTTCTGGAGGGAGGGCTGCGATCGCATTCCAAGTAAGCTGAAGGACACATGTGCTATCCTTTCCTCCAGAATATCCAATAACCCACGGAATATCATCGAAGCAGTATAAATCTCGGACTTCATTTTTGACAGCGTCAATATCAGAAAAGTGATCTGCAACAGCTTGATTCATCTAAGATTCAATCACTAAAATAGGTTGGATTTTTTCAAAGTTCAGCTTCAGCAAATATTGGGAAATATCGGTATATACGCGCATAAGCATCAATGTCACCTGGCGGAACACCAGGTAGTTTTAGGGACGAATTATTTTCAAGGGGAAGATGTGTATCTAGAAATCTCAATTCTCTGTATGTAAGGTTTGGGACTCTTATTAAGTAGGGTTCTTGATCTATTCTGACAAAGTCAAGCTGACCAAAAGTACAGCTTAAAAATTTATATTTATCACTCTCGTTATGTATAACACCTCCTAAAGTAAGCATCTTTGCATCATCTTCATAGTGAAAATTAAACAACTGATTATATATAATTTTTTCGTCCTCATCTATCCCCCCATTTCTATTGACCAAAACTTCTTCTATTTCATTATTAATGATTTCTCTTGATTTCAATGCAGTTCCCCATTTGTTTAAATCTTTTTCTTCGGTACCAACAGGAATTCTATCTTCTCCAACATTCCTGATCAATTCATTAAGTCGATCTCCTGGATTAGATGTTTCTGCATTTACAGAAATAAGTATTAGACTTCCAGATATGGCACTAGAAAAAACAGTATTTATATCAGAAAGAACATCTTCGTTCAGTTTCCCATCATAGTCGAGCCATACAATTGAGGGAATCTTAGCCCAATCAAAAGTTGGCAAAATATCATTGGATTCACCAAAATAAATTTTTACACACTTAAATGGACGATTAAATTCAAATCTTTCTTTACTGTTAGTATCTTTTTCGATACTATACATTACAGATAAATTCAAATTTTTATGAAATAAATAGAAATCAGAAAAATAAGTTGAGCCAAAACCTATATATTGATACTCCTCAATTGATTGAAAGCTAGACAAATATCGGAATGCCTCACACAACATTTTCCTTTCAACACTTTTTGCAGGGCGCAGAACATAGTTGATTTTTCTATAGCTAGCACTCATTGATTCTCACATTCCATCAACATAAAATACTCAAACGTTTTTTGCCCCACTTCTGTTAAGGTCGATACACCAAGAACTTGCTGTACTTTTAAGACGTCTTCTTCAGGCTTGGAATACTGAATTTTTTTTACTCTGTTATTATCTTCTATAGGTGATTGAAGTGTGAATCTAAATATACCTTCGCTATGAATGCTTGCTAAAGTTTCAAGTGGAGCATCATCGATGAGTTGCTCTAGAGGTGTTAAACTAGTGTCGTCACTAATTCGTCTTTCTTTTGCTACATCTTTCAAGAATTTAACTGCGGGCTTCATTATATTTGTCATTTCTTGTCTAACTGCTCTATACACAGGCAAATCAGAATCTATACCACTTTTGGTAGTATTCCATGGCAATAAATCAGGCTGTTTTGATTCAAAAAAAACAACTCCTTTAAATCGGGCATAATCATTATGAAAACTGGGATTGCTATTTTCATTCCCCCACCCAGTTAAATATGACTTATCAGCTTTGAGAATTAATCTGTCATTACAAAAAACATCCCACCCTGCTTTACTTGGATCTAACTTTCCTTTGGGATCGGATGTTTTCGTAATTCCTGCATATAATCTAATCTTTAAGGCTCCACCTTCTCTAGAAAATTCTTTGTATGCAGGTTGAATATTTGACGAAATAACTAGCTTGATTGGAGAAGGCTTTAGTAGAGTTTGATTTAATGCTATCTTCAATCCTTTATTTATACTAATCTGATGGTCAGAAGTAAGTTCATTCCTTAGTCGTATTTGATAGTTTTCTAACGAGAATTCATCTGCAACACCTGGATATAAGTTATTAACTGTGATTGTTGTGCCAATATTTTCCTCTTCATTTGGTGAGTACTGATCTTCTCTGCCACTAAAATGAAAATCCCAATTATCTACCTCTTCAGCCCATTTCTGAACATCTTGTTCAACCACAAACTTTGAATTTTGAGTTATTGATTCTACTTTAAATAATTTACCTAACTTGAAAATCGCTCTTTTCATCCCGACACCAAAGCGACCAACAGAATATTCTGTAGCAGGTGTTCCTAAGACTCTCCCAAAACGAAAAGCATAATTTTGTGCAATCTGAATTGGAATTCCTCCACAATTATCACTAATTTTAAAGCCGTCTCTTGATATCTCTATATTTATGAAAAGATTGCTGTAATCATCACTTCCTTTCAGTCTCTTTGCTCCATCGATTGAATTATCGACAAGATCTGAGATTGCTCGATTTAAGTCAAGATCTTTCACTAACATGTATATGAAAAAATCTTTAGTGGGTGAAGCATTTATAATGCCTAAATCTTCGCTTTCAGTCATGAGAATTTTTTGTTTGTGATTTATGTTTTTTTACAAAGTAAAGAAGTTAAGGCGAAAATCAATATCTATCGATTTTTAATTTCTTCGCTGAGAACCAGAGAAAGATGATCAAGATAATCTATAGTTCCATTTAAACTATTTGCCATGATTTCAAGACCAGCGTTGGCATATTCTTCAAAAATTCTAATTCGTTTTTCTTCTACATCTTCATTTTCAGCTAAAATCTTTGGTTCCTGCGTATCCGTGACCGCTACCAAATTAATTAGTGTTTCATATTTTCGTGAAATGAAGTGTTCTTGCGGTATTGGATCTGGGTTGTTCGCAATTTCTAGAACAGGAACTCGTTTTCCTCGCTTCGCACCCAATGCCGCCGCGAACGCAATCACATCTGCGTAAGTCTGAAAAGGCCCATTCATGTCGCTCCCATCCTTCAGCGCCTTCACCAACTCAGCCTTATCCTTCGCAATCTTAACCCTAGCGTCTGCCATGCCAACCCCTCGCTCCACAACAACACAGCAATAGCCTAAACGTTGCCCAAACGCAATCGATCCCTAAAAATCTAGAATATCCGACAAAAATATTCTCCCTTCACTAAAAATTGAGAATTTTGAACTAAAGCACCATGATTTCTCGCCTTTTTCAGGATCAAGCCACATCCTTAGCCCTGCTATCAAGATAATCAACGCTCAAACTTTTCAATCAACATATCGCGAGAATCCGTCAACAATGCAGCCATAAACTCAGAAGACGGCTTATTCGCCAAACACTCAACCACCTTCAGCAAACCCTGATCTAAATTGCCAAACCTGCTTCTCAAAATCGTCGCAACAAATTCTCTTTGGCTTTCCTGTCGTCCCTCCTGCCGTCCCTCCTCCACAGCCTCTTGATAAACCCGCGTGTTTTTTAATTCGCTGAGTCCAAACATTCGCTCTATCTCCTCTCGGCTTAACGTTGGAAACTGTTTGGGTCGAGGGGAGTGATGAAACTCCGCCCCTCCCAGTTAGATCTGGACGTGCAACTTTCACTGCATCCGGCTCCCGACATTCTAGGCT
>JANNDV010000054.1:0-4186 GCA_031387975.1 Acaryochloridaceae cyanobacterium OTE_75_metabat_521
GGCAATGCCGGACTACGCCGCGCTGTCGCCCTAGAAATTTGGCGCAACTACTTGGCAGACTGTCAAAAGCAAGTGATCGGGCTAACCGAACCTCGTGCTTTACTGCGGGTCGGCGCAATGTCTACCCGCAACTTTGCTCAACAGTATCCGGCTCGTTATCTAGTGATGATGCAATATCAACTGCGTCCTACAGATCTGGAAGAAGCTGCGATTATTCAGAACTCACTGCAATTTTTTCAGCGATCGCTCCAATTATCTGAGTTGAGCGACGATGCGGCGATCGATGCGATGCGGATGGTAAATGGGGCAATTTATGGATTTATTACTAGAGAATTATCAGACCTAATGACTATTAACCGCTCCCCTGATGCTAGCTATGAAGTCATGCTGGATGCCTTAATTGTAGCGATCGAATATATTCGGCAACGTGACAACTGATTACTCAGAAAGATTAAGCGATAAATTATTACTTCCCAGCAAACCATTTTGTTGCCCTAACCAGTAACTGAAGCCGCATAACGATTAAGTTGAGCAGTGATCATAAACTAGGTCGAAGCAACAAATCTTTAACATCGGCTCCAACGACTTTATGGGGAGACAAGCAATAGAACGTTAGAGGAGACGACTATCCAACGGGTGACAAATATATGTCTACTAACATATCGTTCGCTCCCTACCCACAATTCTAGATCAGTTGAATAAAAGTTTAAAGTAAGAAAGCGGGAGAGTTTGCCAGGGCGAGAGGACGACCATGCAACGGAAGTCACTAGATGACTACTAACATATCGAATCGCCTCTCAACCTTTTCCTGTACTTTTAACGAATTCTCAGGGAACAGGGCTTCAACCTTTTCCATAATCTTTTCGCTTGTACAGGCGGTAGGCTCTCTCCATCTAATCAAAATCAATGGAATTAATCTAACATGAGTACCGAAAACTATGTTGCCTATATTGGCATTGACTGGGCTGATCGTAAGCATGATATCGCCCTCTATGACTGCGCTTCCGACACATGGCACGAGTCCATCATCAAAACTCGCCCCCAAGACATCTTAGATTGGGTAAATCAATTACGAATACGTTATGGCGAAGGGCAAATTGCTGTAGCTATGGAACAGAAAAGAGGTCCTTTGCTCTACGCCCTCTGCCAATACGATAACTTGGTTCTCTTTCCGATCAATCCTCGCACCGTTGCCAATTACCGCAAAGCTTTCCAGCCTTCACGGGCTAAGTCTGACCCCGTAGATGCCCGGCTGCTAGTTGAACTGATGCAGAAGCATCCAGAGAAGTTGGAACGCTGGATTGCTGGCTGTCCTCAAACCCGTGCCCTCAGACAATGGGTCGAGTCCCGGCGGATGCTCGTAGGCGAGAAAGTTAGGCTGACCAATCGTATCATTGCTTCCCTGAAATCCTACTTTCCGCAAGTGCTGGATTGGTTTGAGGATAAAGACACTATGGTATTCTGTGCTTTCATGGAGCAGTTTCCTTCTGTAAATGTTGCTCAAGCTGCTACCCCTGAGCAATTGACCCAGTTTTTTTGCTCCCACCACGCTGGACGAAAATCAGCGATCGCCCGACGTATCAAACAAATTCAGGAAGCAGGACCACCTCTAACTCGTGATGAAGCGATTGTAGTTCCAGCTCAAGCCCTTACTCTTGCGTTGATTAACCTTCTAAAAGTAGTTATTAATCAACTGACTGAATTCAATGCCAAGATTGCAGCCCTCTTTGAAACTATCCCTGATGCCAAGCTATTTTCTACTTTGCCGGGAGCGGGGCCTCATTTAGCTCCCCGACTACTCGTTGCTTTTGGTGCAGAAAGAAGTCGCTTTACCTCCGCTCAAGCTTTTATGAGTTATGTTGGCATTGCTCCTGTTAAGGAAGAAAGTGGCAAAAAACGATGGGTTCATTGGCGATGGTCTTGTCCTATCTTTCTGCGACAAACTTTTGTTGAATGGGTTAATCAATCTAGACGGTTTTCTCCTTGGTCTCAAGCTTTTTATCAACAGCAAAAAAGCGCTGGAAAGACTCATCAAAAGGCTATTCGGTCACTGGCTTGTAAGTGGGGCAGAATTCTTTGGCGTTGCTGGAAAGACAATACAGCCTATGATGAGGAGAAATATTTGGCTGCTTTGATCCGAAAAAATTCGCCTCTCATCAAGTTGATGGAGATTGAAAATAAAGCACAACAAGCACCTTTAGCAACGAAATCGATCTAATTCATCAGTTGCAATAGAATAAAAAAACGAAAGAATCTGTCTTGAGGCCAAGTTGATGATTGGCAACTCACTTACAGGTAAGCTTTTTGCATCCAAATAACTATAAAAATGTAGTTAAAAAAGATGTTCGACTTTTACTATTGACTTTCGTCTACCTCAGGGACTATGTTAGACCGTGTTGGCAACAATCTCTCGTTCTACATCAACTGGGTGGTAAGGGATTGGGTTAAAATAGAGTCAATCTTAAGAGGACAAGTCTCTATGGTCAGTGATGAACTTGGAATGCAACTGCACGATCGCGAGACAATTGGCGAACTGCTAACCGCACAGGAAAAAGCACAACTTGAGGCTTGGTATGCCCAAAAAGATGCAGCAGAGAAGTCAATGCTCGAAGCGGCTCAGGTGCCTCTGCCGAATCTAATCGCGCTGCAAGATCAGGTCGATATTGCTATCGAGCAACTTACAGCCGGAGTTCAGCGACTCCACCAGATTACCCAAGAAAATAAATCGCTGCGTAAAGAAATCGCCGAAATCAAACAACAGCTTATTATTCCCCGATCTGCATGAGCCTGACTGCATCAATTAGAGAACAGGTACGTCAACGTGCTCAGTGTGCTTGCGAATTTTGTGGTGTTACCGAAATCGATGTTGGCGGGATGCTCACGATCGATCATTTTCAGCCTCGCACCAAAGCAGGCTCAGACGCATTGGAGAATCTGATTTATGCTTGCATCGCCTGTAACCAATATAAACAAGACTACTGGCCTCGAACAGAAACAGCCCTGATATTCTGGAACCCCCGCCAAGAATCTGCTAGTCAGCATTTTGTTGAACAAGAAGACGGCCAATTGACAGCACTCACGCCAACAGGCATCTTTACCATTAAACGTTTGCGATTGAATCGGAGTCAATTGATTGCCGCCCGACAAAGACGGCAACAGCAGTTGCAAGTAGAAAAACTACTTCGGCGTTATCAAGAATTAATAACTTTACAATCACGAATTAATAATCAATTGACCGATCTTGCAATAGAGCAGCAGGTGCTATTAACAGAACAGCGAGAATGGTTACGCATGTTATTGAATCGTCTTTAGATTAACTTTTCAGGCTATTATATGCCTGTATCTCCGATTTCAGTTTTTGATATTCGCTGGATATTTGATCACACTGATAATCCAAGCTAAGCTTCATAGATGAAATATCTGGTATATTTTCAGGGTTGTATTTCATCAATTCTTCACCAATCAAAGTTTCACGGACAAATTTATCGCATTCTTTATCTAGATTCTTACCGCTTTCTAGCAAGATGGCAACCTGTTCTTTGGCTCTACGGTACAGATTTGCTTGTAAAGAATACAAGTCGGAAGAGCTAGCAAGCTTTTCAAGTCCTTCTAATTCGTTAAATTTTGCTTGTAGATCTTGATTTTGAGGTCTAATCTCAAAGACTAACTTTTTGGCTACACTCGAAACTTGCTTGATAGCCCAAGAACTTTCATCATTATGATTCTCATTGATATACCAGTCGGAAACTTTATCCACTTGATATCTTACATCTTGCCCAGATAAACACATTTTTAATATTATTACATAAAAAGCCAAGGTTTTGTAGGAGCAATCTTCGATTTTAAAAGGGACTACATACTTTTTTTCCTCATTATAATAAACTACATCTGAATTAGAAATTTTGTGCCGTCTTGCTCTCCAATTATTCTGCTTAATTATCGAGGAAGAGATTACTCCAATTACAAGTAAACCGATCAGACATACGATAAACAATAAAAATTCCATGGTTCATGCTCTACATCGGGTTTCGATAAGCTTGGTACTTTACCCCTGTTAAGGTAACAAATGTACTATCTGCCAGCAAGTAGTCTGAAGGTCGCTACATGAGGCGTTTTTCGGTCACTTTTACTCTTTTTCACTGGCTTCTTCTCTCCCCTGGGAGAGGATAGAAATCTTTTCAAATTC